>NZ_CFIGVI010000027.1:0-38195 GCF_984588085.1 Wandonia sp. | reverse complement strand
ATAAATTCTCTTTTCACCCACATACAGTTTATCCAAATTAGGAACAAAATCATCAGAAGCGGGAAATACTCCCAAATCAATTCTCTCCTCATCCTCTCCAAGCATAGAAACAGTCTCAATGGCAATCTCCAAGTCCTGTTTCTTCATGTAATCATTGAATCTGCTATTGTAATCCAGGTAAACAGTTTTATCCTCCATAGTTATCGGATTACCACTTCTTGACGTTTTACTTCGGCTGTCCGAAAAAACATCCCCATCTCTACTGAAACGCAGAGTTTTATTTCCTAAAATAATATTTTCAGCAGACAACATTGAAATATTAATCAAAAATTCGTTCTTGCTATTTACTAATACCGATTTTATAGAAATATTGGAAGAATTATCATCTTCAACATTTACATTCAAAAACTCTTCTACATCTATCGTCTTTAGTAATTCAAGTTCTTTTGTCTTTTCATCGAAAACAAAAAACTCCATTTCTCTAATCCCTGTCATACCAATTTCTTCCTGATGTGGTTTTGTCCCATTACAATTTATCAGTACCTGCTCTCCATTATTCGTTGAGTAAAAATTAGGATATACATAAGAATAACTGGTACTTGTCGGAATTAAAGGTTTTATCCCTTCATCTTCTGTGACAATCATAGTCTCAATTCCATCGTACACTGTAGATTTTTTCGACCAGGTTCGGGCGGTAAAAATCACAGAGTTATTACCCGCAATAATTTTAATCCGTCCCATTTTCTTTTTCAAAGTCGAAAATGTGAACTCATTTGTCCAAATCACGTTAAAATGCAAATCAGTTTTTAATACAGAGTACCCTGTATTCTTAGCCTTATGTTGCATCAGTGTTTTGTATACGATCAGAAAACCACTATCATCTGCAGATTTTTTAACTGCGAATTTAACACTCCACCGCTGGTATGGAATTGCTGCGGGTCTTTCTCCCTCAAAGTAGGTAGACTTCAACTTATCATTTACAGCAACTATGGTCTTCTCTTCTCCTTCCAAGCTTAACGATACTACATCAAATTTGCGAACTGTTAAACTCTCCTTCACCTCTTCGGGATTATACCTGGCAAACAAAAAGTATAGCTCACCATTTACCTTCTGTATATCAACGATATAATCATACCCAACAAGCGTTGACTCAATGGTTTTCTTCTCAAGTAAATGCATCGCATTATCGAAAACATACACACCAAGTTCGGTCTTTGCTTTATGCGTAAACCACAGAACCTTTCCGTCCTCCAAATCAACAAATCGCATTGTACTGATATGATCCGGAAAAACCTCAAAATCATCACTTGGCCTAACAATTTCCTGCGTAAACGAAGAGACTGATAGCAACAGAAGAAAAACCAAGGCTATATTTTTCATTTCAAGATACTTCTACTCCAAAATTACTTTTATAATACGATCCTTCTTTTTCTTGACGTATAACTCAAGGAGCAATGTCTTTTCATCAGTAGCAACCATTCGATTAACGGAAAATTGATACCCGCCGATTTTAGGTCCATTTCCTTTAAAAATATCCCTCATATCAAATAGAGAAAACTGCTCCATATCACCACTATGATTGTCAATTCTATATCCCGTAAAAAATCCTCCCTGACCGTTCGCATGTCTGGCAGGCGCCTTCTCCTCATCTAATCCCAGGTTTTTAACATTATCCAAAAAGAATACGTAGTGAAAATCATCTGTTTGGTGATATTTTATCGAAAGTTCTCCTTTATAGTTAGGTATTAAAGTCGCCAATCTGGATTTCTGATTTTTAGGTATCTTTTTCATAAAAACAAGTTCTCCTTCTTTATCAAACTTAGCGACAAACACATCCTCAAAGTAATAATCATAGTTGACATTTCTACTTGCGCCAATACTCATCCCTCCCACAACACTCACAACTTGCTCAATATGAAATTGTTCACAAACAATTACCGAACCTCCATCCGGAGTTGCTGCAATATTTCTTAGTTTCAAATAAGGAATTCCCAGTTTTCCTACTTCATCTCTTCTTTCGTTTCTTCGTGCTTCGTGAGCTTTAGAGTACAGATTAATAACTTCTATAGGAAATTTAGTATAACTTATATCGCTACTCTCTCCTAAGTTCTTTTTGATCGGCATACTAAAAACTCCTACAGCATCCAAATTCGCAACAGATTTCAATTTCATCCAAACTCCCCAAAAAGTTCCATTCTTTCTCTGTAGCCCATCCGAATAGAAACCTGCACAGATCAAATTTCCATTCTGATCCGGTATCAATGCAGCATTTGTTACCAATAAATTATCCAAAGCAACAGTATACTTCACAAAATCTTTGTCATTAACAGGCAAATTGTATATAGACATTTCAAAATTAGGATCCCCATTCTCTGTTTTGAAATGTTTCTTCTTTCCAAAATACTCTCTCACCAATATATACAATCCTCCTTCTTCATCAAGCGCATAGTCCAGCTGATCTGCTGACTTATAATTATATGGTAAATCTATTGTTCGCAATTCCGTGTGCACAGATAAGTCCTTGTCTAAAAGAATGACATTCAAAACTTCTTTCTCCGAACCATACTGGTAGGTAATCGCCAAAAATTTCTTTGCATGATCCTGAACAATAAAAAATTTCTCTGCGTTAGAAGCTGAGAATTGATAGTTGTTATCCGCCCAGGCACCAAAAAAAGGAGCATATACTTTAGCATCTGCCTTCACCAGTAGTTTGTTACCCCCAGTAAATTCACCCGAAAAATCAAACACTCGCATATACAAGTCATTTCCTTCGGAATTCTCTTTCGAAGAAAAGAAAAACACGAGTTGATCACCATGCTCCAAAACACTCTCCAATTGAGACTTTGCGGGAAAGTCTGAATACGTTTTTCTGCTCTTTTCGTCCATGGTAGAAGCATCGAAAGTCTGAATAATAGCCTCTCTCCCCGTCCACTTAAATGCAAGCAGTTTATTATCTCTTGAGAAGTAAAGTTTATTTTTTGCATCTACCACTTTATGTCCCTCACTTACTTCATAGGGAATATCAATTACCTTGCTAACCTGAGCAACCGCATTATATCCCGACAGGATCATAAAGAGAAACAAAGCACTTTTCAAAAGAAAATTTCTCATAACTGAAATTATTATAGTTTAATAAAAAATGGTCTTGTTTGTGTTGTATTCCCAGGGTATCTCATCTGTTTTCTTAACCGTACATCTCCAACTAAAACTCCGGGGAGAAGCTCATTTATATCACTTAAATAGGGTGCCAGTTTATCAGATGCAGTAAACGTTTTCAACACTTTTTTATTCACTGCTCCTTCTCTATCAATGGATACTACAACTAAATCGATTGACTTTACCAGAACATCTTTCGGCAAAATAAGCTCCGGAGTATATGCTCCTGTTTTTTCACGATTATCAATGTTGTCATAATATACAATATGAACCATATCGTCATAGAAAAAGGTATTTCGTAAAGCTAAATCAGGAAACTCCGAAATCATAGGAATAAAAGCCTTAGAAATAATCTCTCCTTTTGGTGATAGTGAAAACACTATTGAATGTAAATCTGATCTATTAGCAGCACCTTGGGCTTCAGAGTAATAATAATAGTTTTGTTCAAGTACAACAAAATATCCACCATCTGCTCTGGGGTATACTTTTTTTACGCTTGGGTTATAGAGTCCCGGAATTTCATTTTTATTCTTTTTAAGTTCTAAGATTTTGGTCGCTCTATTGCCCAAAAACATGCTCCAGTCTTCTTCCGTAAAATCATACGTCAGTTTTTCTTCAAAACGATTCTGCTCAATATCGAAAATAAAAATCCGTAACTGTTGATACTTATGATAATTAAACGATTTTTCAGATGGCTCATATCCTCCTACCATTCCAATGAAAAAGTTCCCGTTATCCATTTGAGAAAAACGACTTACCGACCTCTCAAGCGATGAAAAGTCCTGCGTATACTCTTTAATATCATTCCTTGAAATTCTATATATTGAATATTCTTCTTCATCAACATCATACGCAAACAACTCGTCTTCAAACATACAGTATGCCAGAAAAGCATACTTGCCTGTTCTTTCAACCGGAATAAGCAACTCTTTTGTATACAACTCCTCAAGATCCTTTCCATAAAAACGCACTGTGGCATAAAAAGCATCCTTAGCCAGTTGTTGCTCTACTGTCTCATAAATAATTGCCAGATTTGTCTTCTCCTTGTTTTGGACAATTTTATACTTTCTGCCATCAAATTGAGAAATCGGTGATGTAATATAATTTCCGTTTATCCCTGAAGACAAACGCTCCCCCTCAATAACGATTAACTCGTCACCGTCTCTATCCATTTCAAGTCCTGAATCATCCCATTTATGGGCTTTCAATACTTCTTTCTCATTCTCCTTATCATAATATGCAACGAGCGTATATACATCCCCTGCTAATTCCACATTATCCACAATATATCCAAAGGGACCCAATTCATAGGAATAAACTGATGGTTCTCCTTCTATTTCCAGTTTTTCATTCAGTGGGTTTAGCGCAAAGTTAACTTGACGATTAACGGCTGTAAACCAGGTATATCCATTCTTCGTTTTGATTAACTCTCCATAACCTCTATGTTTTGGTAAAGACGGACCGTTTTCTCCCTCAACATACTGCTGGCTATGTGCGGTAATGATGTTTATACAGAAAAATAAAAAAGTAAGTAACTTAGGATTCATCTCAGAATTTTAAGCCGCGAATATAGCAACATTTTCTGCAATAAACTTGATACTTTTATCTGTTAGACACTCTCTTACAGATCACCTTGACTTCACCAATAACATTCAGCGAACAGTACACGTCTAATAATCAGTTTTTTATTAATAGAAAAAGCAGCTCAAATATTTCTAAGCTGCTTTTAACATTTTACTATAAATGCTATTTACGTTATGACTTCTTTAGAATTTTATTCATCAAAGCTACAAGTCTTTTAGCAGAGATAGCATATGATTCCGCTATACGTGTCCCCGTGTCATAATCAAATCCCATTGCCTGAGATCCCGGTGCTCCGGTAATCGTAAATTCGGCAACAATACCATCCGGATTATCTACTTCTACAATTCGAATAATTGAGTTGGAGCTCGCCGGTTTTTTCATAACCCCAACATTGAATCCGGGTTCGATAAAAGTTGTAACAACAATCATTTTATATTTTGCATCATCTGCATTCGGATTTACTTTAGCATACTGTGAGCCTTTGTTGTATAATTCTATAAATTTCTCCGGAAAGCGAACTTCTTTATCTCTTTCCCAGGATTCAGACCAACTGTCTCCTCTCCCGGGTTCCTTTTCATTATACTCTTCGATTTTCTTCTTCTTGTAATCTTTCTCATTCTTAAATTTTCCAACAGAAAAATCAGAAAAATCGAACTCAAGAAGCATTTCTTTTTCATTCTTGATAGCAGCCGGGTTTCCTTTCGTTAACTTCAATTTCTGAGCGACAACACCCATTGGTAACAGAGAAGCCACCATAAGTATAGCAAATAATTTTTTCATAAGGCATCTTTTTTACCTTCTAAGGTAACTGATTTTCAGTCTCAAAACAAAAAAATATTTACTCCTGAAACTAAATAGGTAATTCGCCTTACAAAAACTATTTTGTACAATACCGGAGAAGATCCGAAACCATCATGGCTGTATTTTTATTACAAAAGACTCTTCAACGGATCGTTCAGCATAATAAACAAATCCTCCATTTTTAAAGGAAACAACTGCGGGATTCCATTTTTCGTATCGCTGAGGTCCCGTTTGGATTTTCATGCTTTCTTCACGTGATAATAACTTTATTCCCGAAAGCTCTTCTGCGATTCGCAACAAAACCAAGTCTACATTCTTTATCCTGTCTTCAGGGATAAAGACAATACCGACCAACTCTCCATTTAATGAGGTAAACTCAGAACGTTTTGACAATTGGTAATGCGGTACTATTTGCGTGTTTACGTCTCCATTTGAATAAGTTGATGCCAAAATGTCTCCAAAAATGGTAGTTGAAGCCGTTCCTGAAGATAGATAACCAATTCGTTCTGCAGTTAAAGAAAAATCAGATTCGCTGTGTACAGTCAGAGTTAGTCGCCCCAAACGGATTGCATTTTTGCTCAATTTATTGGCGACTCTTCCTTTGACATAGTCCATATCCAATTTGCTATCTATTAACACTTCAATCTCACCAGAGTTAACATCCAGACCAAACGCTTTTATTCCCGAAATACTGGTTTTATCTTTCTCTGTTCCAACTGTACCTCCAATAAGCATTGTCTCATCACTAAATGTACCAATTACACATTCGTACAAATTATACTTTTGTAAAGAGACTGAAGACAATGCTTCTCCAGCCGCAGAATAGGTGTTAATACTAAAATAATAATCCTGTGAATTCTCTTTGTTACTATTCATAGACCTTATAAAGTAATTCACCTTAGGCATTCCTCCCCATAAAACACAGTAAACACCTGTATTCATTATCCTAAAATCCTCAATTGTATTCGCTTCCGGTTTTTTTTGTATCTGTTGTTTTGTAGTATGTATCTCATTAAAATCATCCGCGTATGTTCTCACATGGAATCTGTAGTCATCTCTATCCAACTCGCTTGAATTTGTATAAAGAATACCTAAAACTTTAGTATCCGGAGACGTTGCAATCATAATTTCCTCATGCGTGAAATAAGCCTGAAAAGGTTTTCTGTTAATTTCCTTTTCAAATAATTTAATGGCATTAACCTTCTCTCCACTCACGGGATCAATTACATAAGCAAAATAAGATTTTGTTTTCGTCTTATTTTCTATCCGGC
Organism: Wandonia sp.; assembly: GCF_984588085.1. Classification (NCBI taxonomy): domain Bacteria; kingdom Pseudomonadati; phylum Bacteroidota; class Flavobacteriia; order Flavobacteriales; family Crocinitomicaceae; genus Wandonia; species Wandonia sp. The sequence goes on along the minus strand of NZ_CFIGVI010000027.1, from coordinate 31,383 downwards.
TATAAATCAGAACCGCATTCTCCGAAAAGCTTACGATATCAACATACTCAAGATCTTCACTCCCAAGAATTCCTGCCAACTCCACCTGTTTTGTATTGTTTTCATCGTCGACCAAATCCAAAATGGGCTCAAATCCCCCCGGACCTCGTATGGCTTTTTCTCTAAGGACAACGGTATGCTCCCCTACAGTAATCATTTTTATAAACTCTCCCTTGCCTTGTGTCTTTGTTAAATTGACAACCTCCAAATTTTGGGTGTAAACGGAGCTAACGTATGCCAACAATAGCAGGCATGTAAAGAATCTGATCATTTTAGTAAGTAGTAAATTAATAAAGTGGGCAAATATAATAACTCACTAAGCAGTCGAATCCAATTCCAGGGCAGGAAAAAGAAAACCAACACATTTAAAGCTTCCTGTTAAATTCCATCCACAAAAAAAGGAGCACCTAACGGTGCTCCTTTACTATATTTCAATACTATACTCTACGAATTCAACGCTTCAGCACCACCAACGATCTCAAGGATCTCAGCTGTAATAGCTGCCTGACGTGCCTTGTTGTATTCAAGTGTCAATGCACGCTTCATAGCTCCGGCATTATCCGTTGCTTTGTGCATCGCTGTCATACGTGCACCATGCTCAGATGCCCATGAATCCAAAATGCCTTTGAATAATTGTATACGAATCGTCTTTGGTATAATATCCTCAACAATCTCCTGTTTATTTGGTTCAAAGATATATTCTGTCCCCAGATCTTTTGCCTCTTCAGCAGGAACAATAGGCAAAAGTTGCTCTATCGTAACCTTTTGTACCGCTGCATTCACAAACTGGTTGTATACAATAACTACTTTATCATAGTTTCCGGCAATGAACTTGTCTGTCAAAAGATCAGCTAGTTCAGCAACTCGCTCGAATGTAAGATCATTGAATAACTCTTCAAGGTTATTCGGAAGTTCTTCATCCTTGTTGATAAAAGAAGAGTTCTTGAACGCGTCCTTTACCTTCTTTCCTATCGGAAGAATAGATACAGCGGCAGTACCATTGTGTTCATTCAACAATGCGTTTACACGCTTGATAATATTGTTGTTGAACCCACCACACAAACCTCTGTTCGAAGTAATCGGAACGATCAACACATTCTTTTCTTCCCGCACTTCCGAAAAAGGATTCTCGGAGAGGTCAAGTGTTGCACTCAGATTTCCTAAAATATCTCTCAGCTTTTCAGCATAAGGTCGCATCTGAACGATGGAATCCTGAGCCCGCTTCAATTTCGCAGCAGAAACCATTTTCATGGCAGAGGTAATCTGCATGGTCGAACCAACCGACTGGATTCTGTTACGTATTTCTTTTAAGTTTGCCATTTATCTGAAACTTGATTACTTTACCGATTAGTATTTTTCTGAAAGTTCAACTGCAACTTTCGCTAATACATCAGTCAAATCATCATTGATTTTACCTGCTTTCAACTGATCCAACACGTCTCTGTGTTTTGCATCAAGGTAATTCAGGTACTCCTTTTCAAATTCTTTTACTTTGTTAACAGGTACGTTCTTTAACAATCCTTTTGTTCCTACATAGATAATAGCGACCTGCTTTTCTACTGACATCGGGTCTCCTTCTCTTTGTTTAAGGATCTCAACGTTTCTTGAACCTTTGTCCAACACTGATTTTGTAGCAGCATCTAAATCAGAACCAAACTTAGCGAATGCTTCCAACTCACGATATTGTGCCTGATCCAACTTCAATGTACCGGATACTTTTTTCATCGACTTGATCTGTGCAGAACCTCCAACACGTGATACAGAGATACCTACGTTAATCGCTGGTCTTACACCTGAGTTAAACAGGTCTGTTTCAAGGAAAATCTGACCATCCGTAATCGAAATAACGTTTGTTGGGATATACGCCGATACGTCACCCGCCTGTGTTTCAATTATCGGAAGTGCTGTAAGTGATCCTCCTCCTTTTACTACACTCTTTAGTGATGCAGGAAGGTCATTCATTCTCGCAGCAATCTCATCATCGTTAATCACCTTAGCAGCACGTTCCAATAAACGCGAGTGAAGGTAGAAAACGTCTCCAGGATATGCCTCACGACCCGGAGGACGACGAAGCAATAGTGAAACCTCACGATAAGCAACTGCTTGCTTTGAAAGGTCATCAAATACGATCAATGCCGGACGTCCCGTATCACGGAAATACTCTCCGATCGCAGCACCTGCCAAAGGAGCATAAAACTGCATAGGAGCCGGATCAGAAGCGTTTGCTGCAACTACTGTAGTATACGCCATCGCTCCTGCATCTTCCAGTTTCTTAACAATTCCTGCAACCGTTGAACCTTTCTGTCCAACTGCTACATAAATACAATATACTGGTTGACCTGCGTCAAAAAATTCTTTCTGGTTGATGATTGTATCAATCGCCACCGTCGTTTTACCTGTCTGACGGTCACCAATGATCAACTCACGCTGACCTCTTCCGATCGGAATCATTGCATCAATTGCTTTAACTCCTGTCTGAAGCGGCTCGTTTACCGGCTGACGGAAGATAACTCCCGGTGCTTTACGCTCAATAGGCATTTCGAACAACTCGCCAGAGATAGGTCCTTTTCCATCTATCGGATTACCTAACGTATCTACTACACGTCCAACGATTCCTTCTCCAACATTGATAGAAGCAATACGTCCCAAACGTTTAGCCGTATCACCTTCTTTAATTGTAGTGGAACGACCTAAAAGTACGGCTCCTACGTTATCTTCTTCAAGATTCAACGCAATCGCCTGTAGTCCTCCGTCAAACTCAATCAGTTCTCCGTACTGAACTCCGTTCAATCCATAAATACGTGCAATACCGTCACCTACCTGTAGTACGGTACCAATCTCTTGTAGTTCCGCTTCCGAGCGAAATCCTGAAAGCTGTTCTCTTAAAATTGCAGAAACTTCTGCCGGTTTTACATCTGCCATATTACAGTTGTTTTAAAACTTCGACCCCGGTTTTCGGTGTCCTTAAAGTCTTTAATTATCTTGTTAAACGTTGTTTCAAATTATTCAACTGGCTCGATACACTCGCATCAATTCGTATATCTCCCATCTCTACCACAAAGCCTCCTATCAACTCCGGATCGATCTCTTCTCTCAATTCGATATCTCCCTGAATGGAAGGTTTGATTTTCGCCAATATCTGCTCACGAACGGTGTCATCCATCTTGGTAGCAGTCAACACGGTAACCTCAACAATTCCTTTGTGCGTTTTATACTGTTCTATAAAACTGGCTGCAATGAAAGGAAGTAAATTCTCCCGGCGGTTTGCCGTCACCAAAGCTATAAATGAGGAAGTCAGTTGAGCAAAATCCGGAAATACTGTTAGTAATACTTCCTTTTTCTTCGAACTGTTAATCACAGGATTATTCAAAAACAACTGAAACTCCTTTGTCTCTTTCACGGCCTGAGAAAAAGTTATCATATCAGCATAAACCTGTTCCAGTTGATTCTGTTCAATCGACAGATCCAAAAGGGCCTGCGCATATCTCGAAGCTGCTTTTGTTCCTTTCATCTCTCGATTAGTTTAAGCTGATGTCTTCAGCAAGTTTTGAAGCCAATGTCTTTTGTTTCTCGTCAGAAGCCAATTCTCCACGCACGATCTTCTCAGCAATTTCTAAAGAAATAGAAGCCACTTGTGTTTTCAACTCAGAAATAGCTGCTGCTTTCTCAGCGTTAATTGCCGTACGTGCATTTTCCAATTCCTTTTCAGAAAGAGTTTTTGCTTCAGCTTTAGCTTTCTCCATCATTTGATTTGCCGTTTCCTTCGCTTCTCGAATGACTGCGTCACGCTCTGCACGCGCTTCCTTCATCATGCTTTCATTCTGCGCCTGTAACGCTTTCATCTCAGCCTGTGTTTTCTCTGCAGCGCTAATAGCATCCTGAATTTTATTCTCACGCTCTTCAATTCCGGAAAGGATCGGTTTCCAAGCAAACTTTTTCATCACAAGAATGATGATAAGAAGCAGAACTGCCTGCATCGCAAACAATCCAATCGAAAAATCATTAATTAATTTATCCATGTCCTAGGTATATCTGTTCAATTATCTGTTCTGAAATAACCTTACCTTACAACCAACCGTTGCAAGGTAAGGAATTTTGTTTGGATTATTTTCCAAGGATCAAAGCACCAAATGCAAGACCTTCCAAAAGTGCACCGATGATGATCATCGCTGTTTGGATTTTACCTGCTGCTTCCGGCTGACGAGCGATACCTTCCATCGCTTTGCTACCGATCTGACCCAAACCGATACCTCCTCCGATAACGATTAATCCAGCTCCAATTAAATTTAGTGACATACTATTTATTTTGAACGGTTAAAAAATACAACTTAAATTAATGATGATCGTGATCTGCAACGGCAACACCAATGAACAGTGCCGACAACATTGTAAAGATAAATGCCTGCAAGAAAGCAACCAACAATTCGATTAAAAAGATGAACAAAGAAAGCACTAATGACATCCCCGTAGAACCAACCGGCCCAAAGGAAGCTTTCATCAACACCATCAAAGCGATCAAACTCATCATTACTGTGTGTCCTGCCGTAATGTTGGCAAAAAGACGAATCATAAGTGAGAAAGGCTTTGTGAACATCCCCAACACCTCAATTGGTGCCAGAATAATTTTCATTGGCACAGGAACACCCGGCATCCAGAAAATGTGTTTCCAGTAATCTCCGTTTCCGGAAAACTGAACAATAAAGAAGGTAAACAAAGCAAGTACCATCGTTACAGCAATGTTTCCAGTAACGTTAAATCCTAGAGGGGTTAATCCAACAAGATTCAGGATAAAGATGTAAAAGAACACCGTCAACAGGAACCCCATGAAACGCTTATACTTCTTTTCCCCTATATTGGGACGGGCAATCTCATCACGTACATAAAGCACCAAAGGTTCAAGGAAACGACCTACACCTGTTGGTATCGGACCTTTTTTATACGATTTAGCCAGACTTCCGAACAACAACAACATCAACACAAACGCAAAAATAATTCCTACAACATTCTTCGTAACCGAGAAGTCCAAAGGTTTTGCATTTGTAACATGACCTTCATCGTCATAGTCTACCGTCCCCAACTCATCTGTCTTGTAGATTTTTCCGTGGTACAGTTTGTAGTAATTCCCTTTACTTTCAACGATCTCTTCTCCATGATGGAACTTTGAAGACATAAAAACGTGAAGACCGTCATCCCACAAAATTACCGGAAGCGGAAAACCATAATGTTTCCCTGTCTCTCCGTCCGTGAAAAAGATAAAATCATGAGCATCCTGTAAGTGGTGATCAATATAATCCTTTACTTCCTCCGGCGTATCTACCTGTCCGCCACCTTTTCCGTGATGATCTTCTGAACTCCCCGCATACGCGAATCCTCCCGTTACCATCAACACTAAGGCTGTTAAATATCGAAATGATCTCAAAATGACGCCCATAACAATCTATAAAGTATGTGTTATCCAAAAATTTGGTGCAAAAGTACACATTTAATTGTAATTACAAACTTTTTTATCGAATGAAGCTTCTTATTTAAACTCCCGGTCCGGCAACAAACATTTCACCTGCCTTTGCCTCACGTAATTATTGTTTATTTAAAAAGCGAAATACTGCAGCTGATTCTAAAATCATAAAAAGGAATAGAGGTACTATTATCCCCACTTTTCCTGCCATCGTTATCCCTTCTGTTCCCAACGTCGTTTTGTAAAAAAACAGTAGAAAAAAGCCCAGCTTGACCATAATCAATGCTAAAAAAGCCAGGCCTGTTTTATCCGGAACGATTGTGCTTACAAATAATACTATTGAAAAAATAAAAATTGCAGATAGCGCAAAAAACAAATAGACTGCAAATAAACTATAGTTCACACCCGTCTCTGTACTTTGTAATACGTATTGGTGTGTAAAAAATCCCGCTAACAGAAAAAAAACGGAAATAAGACTAAAAACCAGAATCTGCTTGACTTCTTTCGCCTGCATCAGTTGTTCATTTTAATTACTTCCCGAATTACGGAAACGATAGCAATAAAAACTGCTATAAGTGTTACTACTTTAAAATAAGAAAAAGACTCTGAGGGGTATTTGTTATCGAGCCACTCTCCCAACAAACTTCCCAAATAGATCGTAATCCCCATCTGAAGTCCAAGCGAGGTAAATTTAATCCATTGATTTCCGTTTCCCGGTTCTTTGGGAGATTCCATGCCTAAACTTAATAAACAAGATCCTCTTCACGTTGTTCTTCAAGAACTTCATTTTCCGACTTTACCGGTTTACGGTTTTCCTCTGTTTCACCCATACGACAGGCTCCGTTAAACTCCGCACCGTCTTCAATGATTAGTTTTTTTGTTGAAATGTCTCCGTTTATTTTGGCTGTTGCCCGTAAAATCAACAACTCCGAAATAAAAAGATCTCCATCAACGGTTCCTTCTATCTCTGCCTGTTTAGCGTTTACGGTTCCTTTTACCACTCCCTTTGTCCCTAAAACGAGTTTAGCGCCACAATCTATTGTTCCGGTAACCACTCCGTCCAATCGGATACTGGTCAGTGTTTTCAGGTTCCCTGTAATCTCCGCCCCAATTACTAAACGATTCAGGTTTTCCGGACCGTCTAGCATCATCTTCTCTTTCTGTCCCTTAAATACCGCCATAACTAATAAAAATCTTTATAGAATTTTAAATAACCATCCAGATTTTGGTTGCCTATAAGTTTTACAAAATTATCATTCGTAATCAAAAATATCTGTCTGTCCTGCAAATCCCCGATATGCTTTTTCGTACGCAGGAAGGAAGTCAGGTATTTATTTCCTTTAGATTCATTCTCGAATTCACGCACCATAAGGAAAGGGCGGTTTTCATCGAATTGCGACAATTGTACTTTCAATTTCTCCGAGCTGAAAAACTCACGTCCGAAATTCGACACATTGGTCTTTGCTTCGTTTGTATTGTCATCTTTCTCCAACAGGATTATTACCATCAACGGAGAAGAAGGGCTGTACTCAAACTCAGACTCAGTTGAGCCAAAGTCAGCAATGATATCTTCTGAATACCCGTTTTTAATAATATCAATCATTAGTTGCGCTCTCTCCGCCTCCGGCGTACCCGGGAATGATTCTACAACAAGCTCAAAAGCAGGAATCGTTTCTTCTTTCTCCCGGGTCAGTGCCGCTTGTGACATTGCCGATAGTAGCATATAACCCGATCGATACGCATTGGCCGGATCATTCGCAATAATTGAATTTGCTCTGATTTTAACAATGGAGTACATTCCCTTACCAAAACGATCTACCACTTTCAGGTAATCATCCATATCCAGTTTTTCCCGCTCCTTTTTCTTTATAAAGAAGTTTGGATCGCGAATAAAATTAGCATAATCACTATTCGGGTAATTATTCAGGATGTAGTTTTTATGCTCACTTACTTTCGCTTCGTCCTTGCCCTGGTACAATTGATAGAGTTGGAAAGAAGAAAGTAAAACGTGTTTATCTTCAATCTTTCTTGAAATAATGTCTTCGTACTGCTCAATTGCCAACTGGTTTTCTTCCAACTCTCCCTGATAAATCCGCCCTGCTTTGTATTTAGCCTCCAGCATTTCTTCCTGAAGCGCTGTTATCGAGCTATCACCTTCGGGAATCCCTGCCAGTAATGTTTCGACTGCAAACGGATCTATCGGTTCTGTCTCTTCAGCAAGACTGTCTGCCAACTCTCCTTCTTCGGAAGTTCCATCACCCATATCAGCAATTGCCGGCATTTTATTACTTCTTCTCCAGTCATCTTCCAACGTTCTTTGTCCCCAAATACGTTTAAAGTCCTCAAAACCTTCGGTTCTTTGTTTCTGATTATAGAAGTACCATTTACCTCCCGAACCTCCCTGATTAGGCCCTGAAGAAGATGCTTGCATTGCCTGAATCTCAGCCAGTCGTCTTGCTTCGGACTCTTGTCTGATTCGTTCTTCTTCCTCAAGCTGCTTCTTTACCTTTTCTACAAATGCCAGTCTTTGATCTTCCGGCATCGCAGCAATACGCAACAAACTATCATTGTGTTCGGCTGTTTCGATAGAAACAACAAGATCTTTTAATCGCATTGCCCGAGTACGGACAAGATCATAATTTTTATAATCCTCAGAAACGACCTGAACACAACTATCATAATACTTTTGCGCCTTAATATAATCACGCTGCCCAAAACGAATGTCTCCCATTCGTTCGTAGCTTGCTCCTTTTTGGCGGTCATTACTTACCGAATAATAAACGGACTTTGTAAATTTTTCCATCGCCAGATCAATCTCCCCTCCGGACTGATCCATATCCCCCAATGCAAAATAAATCTGGTCTTTATATTCTGCATTTTTCGAATCGCGCAGCATTTTGTTCAACTCTTTCCGAAGCTTCTCTCTGTTAGCCCCGGAAGAAGCCATAGCACGATTAAGACGGGCAGAAAAATGCATATTAAACTTGGCGTTTTTGCGCAAGGTCATTGTATAATTCTCAACTCCCTGCGAATTGTTACCATTACGAACTGACAATTGCGCCAAAATATAATGCATACGTGCTGCTTCTTTTCTGTTCTTACAGGTACGAACGACTTCAACCATCGCCTTCTCCGCCTCTGCAAGCTTACCGGTTTCAATGTACAGATCCGCTTTGGCTTTGTTAAACTCGTACTCAAAATCTTTTGGGAGCTTTAACGGTTTCTCCTTCTTTCCTTTTTTCTTTTTGTTTTGTTTTCGAATGATCTTCGACGAACTTTTTTCGGAGGATTTTTTCTCTTCAAGTGCTGTTTTCACCTTTTCGCTGTCTCTTTCAATTTCTTTCAACAGAAGTTCCGCTGAACGGTAGTCTTTTAACCGCACATGTGATTTAACAATCCATATCTTCGCAGAAAATTTGCTCGGTTTGTTTTTGAAAAACTTGGTAACGTATTCAAACTGGTCGATCGCCTCCTGATATTCTCCTTTAATATATTTCGATCTACCAATTGTCAACCACACACGATCAATCCACTTATTATACTCTTCTTTCTTAGAGCGCCCCTCCATCGATGGCATACTATGTCGACTGATCACATTAACGCACTTAGAAACAGCCGTGTCTAAAGCAGGTGTCATCCCAAGAGCACTCTCTTCATCCGGCAAAGGTTCAATCGGCAAAATTTCCGTAAAATCCTCTTCCCGATTCACAAGGTACCCCCGCATGGCCTCGTTGATCAGTTCATTCGCATTAAACCAACCGTTGTATTTTGTAGTTGTCTGGTGATAAAACCGATTAAGTGCGGCGTCCTTCTCTGTAGAACAGGCAAGGACTAAAGCAACCAACAATACAGCTGAAAATATATGTAGTTTCAATCTTGTCATGGAAAATCAAGCAACACGATGTTGCTTAGATAACTTAATTTGAACAAAATTATTTTAATTTCTCAAACTCAGAACGTAATTTAAAAGAAAAGCGAATAAAAAAACCCGAAATCAGCATTTGATTCCGGGTTTTCAATTTAACCATAGACTAATTACAATCCATATTCAGTTTTGTCTCAAAGGAAACATCTATAACCTCCCAAAGCTTAGATACTCCGTCTGCTCCAATATGCAGGTCATGACAAATATTATTCAACTCTTCCACTCCGTTCAGTGCTTCAAAAGCTGCCAAATCAACAGTAGCCATAAATTTGAAATCTCCCTCTACTAATGTGTACGTTCCTTCCACAACCTTCTCTCTATTGTTAATTGTCATAACAACCTCGGCCTTACCATCATCTTTCAGCGACTGAACTTTTCCTGTCAATACAGATGTATTCTCAAGCACCCCGAAAAAAGAATTTTTAATTTTTTCATCGCGCTCCGGGTTTTGGGTGTTAATCGTTGCAATTGGAATTGAAAAAGATAAACCTTCCAATAGTGCGATAGGATCATTTAACACTTCTGCTCCTTCTATATTAACCTCATTAAATGTGCCACTAACGGGAGTTTTCTCCGTAAATTTATACGCAGTCCATGTCATTTTGGAATTTGCCGGATTGTAGGTGTAGTAACATTCTTTTATTACTTTTTCCTCAACTTTTTCTTCTTCAGATTCTGCTGATCCCCCGCAAGATGAAAGAATTACGGCTGCAGCCCCAAGTACTAACCAATTTATTTTATTCATTTTTAAAAATTTTTGCAATTAATTCTGTTCGAAGTTACAATTTCCTATTCTGAAATCATAACTATTTATCGCTAAGTTCCTCTTTATTTCCAGTGAAACACATGTTTACTTATCATCTGCTTTAACCCCGATTGTGTCTCTGAAAAAAAGATAAGCTGTGCCGGCATTTCCAACGAATCATAAGTAAGATCAAAAACCTGTTTTCGGATAAACTCTCCTTCTGACATCATGGAGTCAACACACTTCTCAAACCGACCTGTATTGTCGTACAGATAACTGCGTTTTACTCTATTCCCATAAAACAAAAAATACTCTTCGTCCAGATATCCACCCGGGTATCTTTTTTTGTCATGGATCGTTATCCAACCTAATCCCGGAGTGTTGATTACTCTTTTATTCCAGTCATCCGGTGTACCTAGTGAAACTATTGTTCCAAACGGAAATGTATCTCTCACCTGCTCCGATTGTATAAACCACTCCTCTCTTCTATCTTCCGGATCCATCTTTTTCAGTCGTATAACAGAATCCGAAACAACCTGAAACAGGTTTTCACTCAATCCTGCATATTCAATTGCAACAGCACCCAAACCAAACAATTGTTGCACAATATCACTGGATTTCTTTTTCTGATTCGTAATAATGGGTGCCAACAAATAATTATCCGAATACCGGAATCTCCTTTTGTGAATACTTTTCCTGTTATAAAACAATTCTTCGTCCAAATACCGTAAGCTATTTCGATAATAAGTATAATCCAGATTACGCTCCAAACGATATCCCGGGTCAAGATTTAAAAGACTGTGTACCGAGACGGAACGAATAGCAAGGCTGTCTGTAGCTGTTGCTGTAATCAGGTTCGGATTATAATAATTAGGCTCTCCCAATAAAAAAACAAGCTTGTCAGGAATAAAAATCTGAAAATCAGAGGGTGGGTTTACTGGTTCAGGAGCAGCAATTTCCGGAACTGGAGAAGAACAGGCCGTAAGCACCAAAATGAAGATCAGAAATACTTTAAACATGAATTTCCGTTTTTAACAATAATACGAATTTTTTGGTGTACTCCGCGAGGAATCCTACTCTCTCCTGCCTCCTCCTGTAAACAACTGATAAAAATTAGTCCGAAAACCTGACAATCGTCATATTTTAAACTATATAGCACATGTAATTTCGTAATATGATTCTTAGTCATGATTTAATAGCGAAATACAACGTTCCCGGGCCACGATACACTTCGTATCCTACGGTACCACACTGGGAAGCAGCACCAACACAGGAGCAATGGAGAAATTCTGTTCGTACACGTTTCGAGGAAACCAATGATGAACAGGGTATCAGCATATATATTCACCTTCCTTTCTGCGAAAGCTTGTGTACGTATTGCGGTTGTAACACCCGGATTACTGTAAATCACGGAGTTGAAGTGCCGTACATGAATGCCATTCTTAAAGAATGGGAATTGTACAAAGAAACGTTTGGTGGCACACCAAAAATTAAGGAGCTTCACCTCGGAGGAGGAACTCCTACCTTCTTCTCACCTGAAAATCTCAAAATTCTGGTTGAGGGGATTCTTAAAGACAGCCTGATCGCTGACAATCATGAATTTAGTTTTGAAGGACATCCGCGTAATACGACTGCAGATCATCTGCAGGCATTATATGATTTGGGATTCAGAAGGTTAAGTCTGGGTATACAAGACTTCGATGAAAAAGTTCAGATTACTGTCAACCGCATTCAGCCGTTTTATATGGTAAAAGAAGTTGTGGATACTGCCCGAAGAATCGGTTATAAGTCCATTAATTTCGATTTGATCTATGGTTTGCCTTTCCAAACACTGGAAAGTATAGAAAAAACATTTTCACTTGTCAACCAACTCCGTCCGGAACGAATTGCTTTTTACAGTTACGCTCATGTTCCCTGGGTTAAACCCGGACAACGAAGATTTACGGAAATGGATCTTCCTTCCGATTCGTATAAACGTGCCCTTTATGAACTCGGAAAAGAGCTTCTTGAGAATGCTGGTTATATCGAAGTCGGAATGGATCACTTCTCGCTTCCGGAAGACGATTTATATATTGCTATGAAAGAGCACAGACTGCACCGCAATTTCATGGGGTACACAGCTGACCACAACGAACTGATGATTGGTCTCGGAGTTTCTTCCATCAGCGACTCATGGGATATGTTTGCTCAAAACGTTAAGGTAGTGGAAGAGTATTATCGTATTCTTGAAGAAGGTAATTTACCAATATACCGGGGACATATATTAAACCCAGAAGACCTTCTGATCCGCCGAAAAATACTAAATTTGATGTGTCACTTCGAAACGGATGTTGCAGATTTGATGCGGTACGAGCTACAGTGGATTATGATTAGAAACAAGTTAACTCCTCTTATTAAAGATGAGTTGGCAGCGATCAACGGAACAACAGTTTATATTCTGGATGCCGGTCGCCCTTTTGTCAGAAACATCTGTATGGCTTTTGATTATCGCATATCTGATCCGCGAAGTATGACAAATGTTTTTAGTACAACGGTCTGACATCCCTTTTTATGGAAAAGTGTTATCACTGCGGGGACGATTGCGGAAAATCTCCCCTGATTTTTGACGGAAAGCCTTTTTGCTGTTCCGGCTGTAAAACAGTCTACAGTATTCTTTCCGAAAATGGGATGGGCACTTACTATTCCATTGAATCGGCTCCGGGAATCAAACCAAAAGATGCCGGAGGTAAATACGCTTTTCTTGATAATGAAGATCTGACGCGAGAACTGGTTAATTTCAAAGAAGGGAACTTAACTAATTTCACCGCTTTTTTACCTGAAATACATTGCAGCTCATGTATCTGGTTACTGGAGAATCTTCACAAACTTCAACCGGGAGTAAAGTCCTCTCAGGTTAACTTTACAAAAAAGGAAGCTACTATTACGTTTGATCATTCTGTTATTTCACTACGAAAGATGGCTGAATTAATGGACGCGATTGGCTATCCTCCCACTATCGGAAAGCCTCAGGGACAAAAAAACAAGATCATCAATAATCATTTTATTATCCAGCTTGGAGTTGCGGGTTTTTGTTTTGGGAATATTATGCTGTTTTCCTTTCCCGAATACCTCAATGTGGATGATACCTTTGATGAATACCGCAATTTTTTTGCTTATCTGATCTTTGCGCTCTCACTTCCCATTCTGTTCTTTTCAGCAAAAGATTATTTGATCTCTGCATATAAAGCGTTGCGCATAAAAGTTCTGAATCTCGATGTTCCCATCAGTTTGGGGATTCTCGTCCTGTACGCGAAAAGTACGTATGATATTTTTTCCGGACTCGGCCCGGGATATATGGATTCTTTTGCCGGTTTCATATTCTTTCTTCTTGTCGGCAAATGGTTTCAGAACAAAACCTATCAGGCACTTTCTTTTGACCGGGATTACACTTCGTATTTCCCGCTTGCTGTTACGCGATTTACAACAGACAATAAAGAAGAAATTGTACAAATTGAAAAAATAAAACCCGGCGACGAGCTCCTGATCCATAACGAGGAAATTCTTCCTGCCGATGCCATCCTTCTGGATAGTGAAGCACGAATGGATTATAGCTTTGTTACCGGAGAATCTGACCAGATAAAAAAATCAGCTAATGCTGTTTTGTTTGCAGGCGGAAAGTTAATTGGTAAATCCGCCCGGGTAAAGGTCAAGGAACAGGTAAAACGCAGTTATCTTACCGATTTGTGGAATAATGATGTTTTCAAACGTGAAAAATCCGGTCTGTCTAAAATTCAGGATACCGTTTCACGTTACTTCCTTCTTGTTCTGCTCATTATTACCTCTATCATTGCCGGTTTCTGGTTGTGGATTGATCCTTCTATGGTTGTCCCGGTTGTAACAGCAGTATTGATTGTAGCTTGTCCCTGTGCGTTGTCGCTCTCCTACCCTTTTACTTTTGGCAACATCCTGAGAGCCATAGGACGCAACGGTTTGTATTTAAAAAATACCCGGGTAATAGAGGATCTGGATGAAATTACGGATGTTGTATTTGACAAAACCGGAACACTAACCCTTGGTTCTTCAAAAGATGTAACGTATGAAGGAGAGCCGCTAACTCCGGATCAACTTGCTTTAATTGATTTTGCAACACGCAGTTCAACACACCCTATGAGTGTTGCTATCCGTTCTTATATTCAGCACAACTACGAATACGAACCTATTTCAGGGGAGTTTGAAGAACATGCCGGATTAGGTATTGCAGCCAGTACTTCTTTGAATCAATTGAAAGTCGGATCTTATCGTTTTGTTACTACTGAAAAAATTGATGAGGAAACGACTTCCTTTATCCAATGGAACAGTGCCATTATCGGACGTTTTTACATTCGTCAGGTATTCCGACCACACATTGAAAACCTCATCAGTACATGGCAGAAAAAAGGATACAAACTACATGTCTTGACCGGCGATAATGAGCGTTCACGTGATTCTCTCGAAAAGCTTTTCTCAGAAAGCTCTCTCCTGAATTTTCACCAAAGTCCGCAGATGAAACTGGAGTATGTCCGTGCGCTACAGGAGAATGGAAAACGCGTACTTATGTTCGGCGATGGGCTTAACGATGCTGGGGCACTTAAACAAAGTGATGTCGGAATCGCCGTTTCAGACAATATCTACCAATTCTCTCCCGCGTGTGATGGCATTCTCGACGCAGGACATTTTTCTAAACTCCCCAATATTATGGAGTTGGCCGCATACGGAAAACAAGCATTAAAAATATGCTTTCTGTTCTCGCTACTCTACAATATCGTAGGGCTTTCTTTTGCCGCTACCGGAATGCTTTCTCCATTAATAGCCGCAATACTTATGCCGCTCAGTTCGATTACCGTTGTTTTCCTCAGTTTTATTCTGGTAACATTACGAGCAAAAAGAACAGAGTTGTTGTAATTAAATTAATTCAACACTTCCAGTATTTCGACATCAAAAATCAGAACCGTATTCGGAGGCACAGTGCTGTTTCCGTTCGGACCATAACCCAATGCCGAAGGAATAAGCAACACTCCGCTTCCCCCCTGTTTAAATTTCGGAATTCCTTCCGTCCATCCTTTAATAACATTCTGCAGATTGAAAGTAACTCCGGAAACTGAACTTTGATCAAACGTATTCCCATTGGTATAATACCCGATGTAAGCAACGGTAACGTCACTTGTAGATGTCGGATTCGAACCACTTCCCTGCTGGTTGACAATATAATATAACCCACTTGCGGTTGACTCAGCCGTTAGATCATTATCCGCCAAATATTTTTCTATAATCTCTTTGTCTTTTTTCAGTTGTTCTTCGGCATCAAACGTATCTTTTTTACACGCACCTGTCAACAACGCAGCTATTGAAAATAAAAGAAGTGTTCTCATGTCTCTTTTTGTCAAAAATAGTAAAATCAACTCATTCTGATTAGTTAAACCTCCTTTCAAGGTATTCATACGCCAGATTGATCTCCGTAAAACGTTCATGCGCCATTTCCTGCTCTTCTTTAGACATTCGAACAAATCTATCCGGGTGAAAGCGACGTACCATTTTCCTGTACGCCTGTTTTATTTCTTCAAAATCGACTGCCGTATCCAGCCCTAATACTAAAAGGTTCTTTTCCATCTCGGATTGACTATCTTCTTTCTGTATCTGTTTTCTGGTTTTGTTATAATACCTCTCCCGAACACCTACAATTACTTTAAGCTCCTCTTCGGAAAAAGAAATTTTGCGCGCAACCCGAAACAAATATTCCATCTCCGATGAATTGACCTGTTGATTATAATACCCAAGATCAACCAACAAATCGATAAGTTGCGTTTTTTCATCCTGTGTAAAACGTTTTCTGACAAACCTCAGTACACCTCTGGTATCTATCCCCTTGCTTATATAATAGCGTATGGTTTGAACAATCTCTCTTCCCGACAAAGAACTTTTCTCCTTTCGCAAAAAATACTTTGTCATATAAATCCGTTTTTCTCTCAGATCGTCCCGGTCTCTAATCAACATTTGTACAGCAATCATAACCGACACCTTAAAACGGGTTCTTTTGGTTTTGAAAGGTCGAAAAACAAAATTTTTATAGGCTTTCCTCAGCTGATAAATAGCAATCCAAGTACCTATGAAAATAAGTGCAAACACATTTAAACCAGAAGAAAGAATCAAGTTATCTCCGGATTCCGGTTTATCTGCCAATGCAAAAAAGGTATCAATAGCACTCATTCCGGCAACATATTCAATTAAACCTTCCTTCCAAGTATTCGTATGCCAGATTGATCTCCGTAAACCGTTCATGCGCCATTTCCTGTTCCTCTTTTGACATTCGCGCAAACCGATCCGGATGAAAACGACGCACCATTTTCCTATACGCTTGTTTTATTTCTTCAAAAGAAACTACCTTCTCAAGTCCAAGAATCTGTAACGAATCTTGTATCCGCACATTATCTCTAACCGGTGTCTTTCTTGATTGTTGTTTTTCATACCGTTGAAAACGAATCGATAAAATTGCCGTTACCTGTTGCCGGTCTACTTCCAGAATATCTGCTACATGATTAATCATTGCTATCTCCCGAGGATGCGCCTGATGATCATAAAAAGCTAAATCTGCCAGAAAGTCAATCACCTGAACCCGCTCTGCTTCCGGCATTTTCTTTTGCAACCACGCCAATGTTGATTCGAGTGAAACATCCAATTTCAACATGTTTCTCAAATTCTCAAGGGAATAATCCATATCATTAGCAAACCTGTTCTTAAGATAGGATCTGAAATAAGTTGTTTGTTCCTTATAGTCTGAGATATCTTTCTTCATCATGTGAATACCCAAAACCACATACGCATCAAACAAGTTAACTTGATTGTAAGCTAATCTTTTCGGAAAAATTCCTTTTTGCCACATTCGGGTAGTACTAAAAAACAAAAAATACAACCCTATTATTATTGGTACTAACAAGAAAAGCATCGCCCACAAATTAGGGCCTTCCTCCCCCTGAGAATAACCCACTTCACTAAAATTCATTTGCTGAATAAGCCGTTGAATAGAATCATTCGTAATTGTTTGTGGTATGTCGCCGGAATCTATCACTCTTTACTTAGTTTATCCGATTCAGATCTTCTATCAATGTTTTCCCGTCAATCAGGTGCATACATGTAGCAAAGGCACTTACTGTAACACCAATAATACCATGCAGGTTTATGCTTTGTCCCGTCAGAAAAAAGTTCGGAATTTTTGTTCGTGGGTCAACCATTGTCGCCACCGGATTGTCGGCATTTTTCTGAATGCCGTACATGCTGCCCGTCAGATCACCAATGTAGTTCTTATACGTCAGGGGTGTTGAACTGTAAACCGATTCTATTTTCTCCCTGATTCCCGGGAACACAACTTCCAGTTCATTCAATACTTTTTCTTCGCATCTTTTTTTAAAAAGATAGTACGAATCAGGTCGTTCTCCCGGAAGCGCAACCGTATTAAAACTCATTTCCCAGGGTTTTACTTCCGCATAATCCATATAGGTTAGCACAGATGCCGCTTCAGCATATTCAGAATCCGTATCCGGTACTGTCATAGAAAACATGAACGTACAGGGCCAGGATTCATCAACCTTACCTTTTGCTTTCCACACCCCCTCCGGGGTTTTGTGATGGTAGATATTATAATTCAGATAGGGGAAACTTCCCGGTTTAAACTTTATATGCACAGAAAAAGCAGACTGCGTATCTGTCAGGCTAGTAATTCTACTGACAAATGCCTTTCGGAAGTTGGCTTCTCCTACAAGGCGGATACTTGCCTTCGGATGAAGACTGCTAATAAAGTCGAGGCCCTTTATTCTTCTACCGTCCGTCAAACAAACAGCGGTTGCACGTCCCTGAACTACATCACACTTTTCAACTTCTGCCCGTTTTAGTACTTCACCACCATTTTCCCGGATACGCTTCACAAGCAATTTGGCAATCTGGGAGCTTCCTCTTACACAGCGGTGTGCGCTTCGAATATATCCGTCAACAACGAGTGCATGTACATAAAAGGGTGTTATTTCAGCGTTTGCACCGTATAACAAGCTATTTCCTGTTAACACCTCTCTGAGACGTTTATTACTAATCGTTTTCTCCAACATTTCTTGTAAAGAAGTTGTGAAAAAATCACTGGAAAAATAGTCGGCTTGTTCGTACCTGAGATTATACAATGGAAAAGCAGAACAAACGTCCTGAATCAGACGACAATAGTCCTCAATTTCTGCTTTGCTCTCCGGAAAAACAGTTGTCAGTTGCTTTGAGAAATTATCATATCCCTGTGCAATCGGGTAGAGTTTTTCTTCGTTTCCAAAATGAATCCGGTCCGTCGCATCTACATCCATACGAACAAGATTTAATTCTTCTCGAATTCCCAAAAATTTAAAAAACCGATCCAGATTGTTTCCTTCCGCAAGCGCTCCTATATAATGAACGCCTGTATCAAAGATTACCTTGTCACGGCTGAACACTTGTAAATTCCCTCCTATCTGGTGGTTTTTTTCAAGTACAACCACCCGTTTCCCATAACGCGAAAGTAATGCTCCACAGACCAAT
Organism: Wandonia sp.; assembly: GCF_984588085.1. Lineage (NCBI taxonomy): Bacteria > Pseudomonadati > Bacteroidota > Flavobacteriia > Flavobacteriales > Crocinitomicaceae > Wandonia > Wandonia sp. Next base: position 12,657 of record NZ_CFIGVI010000027.1, on the reverse strand, counting down.
CCTCCAAGACCTCCTCCGATTACTACAACATCATATTCCTCTTCTTTACTCATTTTTGTTTTCGAAAAATAAAGAGGTGATTGGAGGTTGTTTTAGAGTGTGAAGTCATCTCTAGTTGTAAACTGTGCTTCTCTGCAAAGTCCTTCATAAATGTACTGGTAAAAAAGTGGAGGTCTCCCACCGTTTTATTGAACCTGACAATCTGTGTCGACAACACTTCGGTTCGCTCTGTATTTTTATGATGGCCCGGATCATCTGCAATACCATCTCTGACAAATAAAATACCGTTTTCATTGAGCCCCTTCAGACAGTTCTCCAGTACCTGAACCTGTTTTTCTTGCGGCATATAGTGCAAAACATCCATCAGGAAAATAGCATCTGCATTTTCCGGATATACCGTTTCAATAGCAGCACAGGAAAAGTGAATCGAATCATCTTTCAGATAACAGTTAGCAGCAATTTCTATTTTTTCTTCATCGTAATCAAACCCATAAATGGTTCTTCCGGTGTCTGCTACTTTCAGATAATAACTCAGAAAGCCCAATCCGCAACCTAAATCATATATGTTTTTTCGGTCACCGATCATTTCGTGATACAACTGATAGTTTGCTTTTTCAAGGCGGTATTTGATTCGGAAATACCATTCAATAGATGGCGTTTTGTAAAGATAATTCAACACTAAAACCTGCCGGATGTATTTTTCGTTTTTTCGTTCCTGTTGCAGACGCTTATATTCTTCCTTAAAATAACGACTGATTTTTTTCGTTTTTTCTGCATAGGTGGTTCCGAAACTTGTATCATCGTATGCGATTCTCGGAAGAGCTTTGATTGTGATCTCCCCATTCTTTAATAAAAAGTCCGACTTGGACATCGCAAAGTGGAACCCATGCAATACTATCGGTTGAATGTCCAGCTTAAGCTCTTCTGCCAGATAAAAAGCCCCTTTGTGAAATCTACCAATGTGTTCACTTCTGCTGCGTGTTCCTTCCGGAAAAATCATGATGGAATACCCATCATCAACCAATTGTCGGATACGGGGCATCATATTCTCATACCCGTCCGAGGCCGGCAGGTAATCCGCATAACGCACTGCTGCTCCGAAAAAAGGAGAGTTATAGACCCATTTGTTGGTCATAATAATCACACGATGATCCAACATAATCATTACCAGAATATCTACAAACGACTGATGATTAGCAATAATCACAGCCGGTTTTTCATAATCAAGAAGATCCCGGTTAATGATTTTTTTACGCAAATTCATCATGACGTATACCTGCGCCCAGGTAAAAGCCTGAAGGATTCTGTGCATCGTTTTCTTCAGTCCTTTTTGCCCAAAAGGAATTATCTTAAAAATCAGGAGTGCGCCATAAATAATAACACAACCCGAAAGAAAAAACGAAAAAGCAAATACGGAAATGAAAAAACCCGACAGTGTTAACGGTGCTTTCCCTTTCTCTGTTCGGCCCGAAATGAAAAAATCAAATAGTAAGGGCTGAACCACAAGAGAGATAAATAGAATAGAAATCAATCCGACAATACTGATTAAACCGATACTATGTATCGCCGGGTGTTCTGCCAGAACAAGTACACCCGTACCAACAATTGTTGTAATAGCTGAAAGGATGATTCCTGTTCGGAAAGAAGCCATACTGTTACTTCCTGTTCGAAACTTATTCAACTTTCCTTCTGTGACAAAAATAGCAAAGTCATCTCCCAGTCCAAAAATAAAGGTAGTCACAACCACATTTACGAGGTTAAACTTAATGTCCATCCACCCGGCAAACCCAAGAATCCACAACCAACTTAGAATCATTGGAAGATAAGTAATTAACGTCAGCTCAATCCGACCGAAATTAATCAGCAATACAACAAATACAATCAAAGAAGATACATATAGGATGTAATTAAAGTCAGACTCTACTGCCTCTACCATCTTTGAAGCAAGATCTGATCGGTCTAAGACAACAAAATCATTGTCCGATCGTAAGGTGCTCTTAATCTCTTCTAATTTTTCCCGTGAAGCGGTTATCACCGTTAGTACGGTCACTTCATCATTATTCGAACTGACCAGCTTATCAAACAACTCTCCTGTGATCACAAAATCCTTTGGATCTATATCCTCCGGACGTTGTTCAATACGTTCCTTAAACTCGTTAAAGGCAATTTCCGAATATCCAGCTTCATCTGAAAAAACATCTAGTAATCCATATAGGTTTTCCTTGACCGGATTCCAATACTCCAACCATTCCTGCCACTTTTGTTCTTTCTGCTTTTCTGAAAAAAGATAAGAAGAAACACTCAAAAAACTACGAATCTCACCTCTACTTTCTGCTTCTACTAACTCTTTTGACAGCTTTTCATTCTTTGCAAGGGCTCCATCCAGTCTCGTATCCCGAACAGCAACAAAAAGTCGCTTGTCCTCTTTTGCAAGGAATCCGGTATGACGGGACTCTGCTTCACGAATTTCCTTTGGATAAAAATTCAGTGCATCCAGATCACCTTCAAAACGTACTCGTGAAATTCCGAAAACAGCGATTATAGTCAGAACCACAGTTATAGCAATTCCCCATTTTCCAGAAATCTTTCTGCCCTTGAAAAAAGAACGTTCTTTTCTGTTTTTGGGTTTTTCCTGTGCAAATTTCTCTACCCACTTGTCGGACAGCACAATCGGCAAAACAGATAATACTCCCAGTAGCGTTCCAACCAGAGAAAGTGCTGCAAAAAGCCCAAAATCGTTGAGAATAGCAGAATTGGTAAACAAAAGAGCTCCGAAAGCCAATACCGTAGTAAGACAACCTATTGCCAATGGGTGAGCCACTTCCAATATCGTCTCCCGCACGGATCCTGTATGTTTAAGATGGGTGAAAAAGTGAAATGAATAGTCCATTATAATCCCAATCACTACTGCACCCGCTCCCAATGCCAGTCCGGTTACTTCCGGTTTAAAATACCCCATCAACCCGAGGCTGACAAGTAACCCGATTACTCCGGGGGTAAGGAAATAAAAAGGAATTGACCACTTGCGATAATACGAAAACAGCAAGAAGAAAATGATCAGTAAAGAAACAACCAGGGTAAGTGTTGTATCCTTTTTCACCTGTCGGGCATTCGCCAGAGCTATTCTTGAAGGCGTAAAGTAATCAATTGTCAGTCCCGATTGTTCTGATCTATTGAATAACCAACCCTCCATTTCTTCCAGTATGGTTAATTTTTCAGAAGAAATCAAAAAGTCATCACTTAGTTTCCCCTTCAGGATGATTGCCGAATCCGCTAATGCATAACTACCTTCAATTACTTCAATGCCACCCTGAGAAGAATGTTTCCTGAACCCAGACAAAACAGGCGGGACTAATCCTAATGGATCCTTAAAGAGGTATTTTTTTAAGAAAAACCCTTCGGGAGTATATAAACGATCGTGATTCTCCTGCAATATTGCAGCTACTGTATCTCCATCAATCCAGGCCAGTTCACTCGTATCTTTCAAATACGGTAACTGTTCATAAACCAGATCGTATAATTCACTGACATCAGGAGCTTCGTGCGTTAATTCAGTCACAGCATCCGGAAACTGTTGTAAAAAATCTTTGGAAACAGATTCTGCAACACGTTGCAGGCTATCAAAACCAAGTTCATCCGACGCAACTGAGATCAGTAAATCCTGATTTAGCCCTTTGTTATTTAGCAGGTCCGAATACTCAGCAAAGACTTCTCCCCCATCGACGGACTTTGTAATATCCTGCACAATCGTAAGCCGCACTATCCCATTCACTAAAACCGAGGCAAACAGTACTGAAAGCAGGATAAAAAGCCACTTCCTAGACTTCCAGAACTTATACCATTTCACAAAAACTTTCCCCATGAATCTGCTTCAATACGACAAATGCCCGATTTCTATCTATCAATGGAGCAAAGTTAATTTTTTTATCTAATTTTGGCCTTTGTATTTTTGGGAGTCTTGTGACTATAGAATTGTGGAATTGAATCGTATAAAATGAGTCTTAATTTAACCGGCTTAAAGTCATTTATTGATAAAAATCAACCAGTAACTCTAACTGAAAATCAGTTAAAGAATGTCCATGAATCATACACTTTTTTAAAAGAATTTGCATCCAACAAAGTAATATACGGAATCAACACGGGTTTTGGTCCAATGGCTCAATACAAGATCAGTGAAGAACACCTGAATCAGTTACAATACAACCTTATCCGCAGTCATTCCAATGGAACAGGAAAAGCGCTTTCTGAAAAACAGGTAAGGGCTGTGATGCTTTGTCGGTTAAACTCACTTTCTTTAGGAAAGTCCGGAATAAGTCCGGGTGTTGTAGAGAAAATCACCGAATTTCTAAATGCAGATATCTATCCTGAAATTTTTGAGCATGGTGGTGTTGGGGCAAGCGGAGACCTTGTACAATTGGCTCACCTTGCCTTAGGATTGATTGGTGAGGGGTATTCCTATCACAAGGGAGAGCGTTTGAAAACCGCTGAATTACTTGTTCAAAAAGGAATAACACCCCTTACATTACAACTTCGTGACGGGCTTGCCATTATTAATGGTACTTCCTGTATGACCGGAGTGGGTGTTCTCAACTATTTTAACAGCAAGAACCTGTTGCATTTATCTATCATTGCCTCTTCCATGTTGAATGAGATTATTTCGTCCTATGACGACTCTTTTTCACTGGAACTCAACGCAGCAAAAATGCATACCGGACAGCAAAAAGTTGCAGCAGAAATGCGTGCAGCAGTATCGGGTAGTAAACTGATTCGAAAAAGAGAAGATTTTCTTTTCTCCGACACAGAAGAAAGCCGACAGAGTGTTTTCCGTGAAAAAGTTCAGGAATATTACAGTATTCGATGTGTTCCACAAATTTTAGGTCCTGTATGGGATACGCTGGAAACTTCACGAACCATTCTTGAACAGGAAATTAATTCGGCAAACGACAACCCTATTGTTGATCTGGAAACGCAAAACGTGTATCACGGGGGAAATTTCCATGGTGACTACATTTCACTGGAAATGGACAAGATGAAAATCGTTGTTACGAAATTAACCATGTTGGCAGAACGTCAACTGAATTATATGATGAATGCCAAAATGAACGAAAAATTCCCGCCATTCCTGAATAAGCAAACCTTAGGTTTGAATTTCGGTCTTCAGGGAATGCAGTTCACGGCAACATCAACCACAGCTGAAAACCAAACACTTGCCAATCCGGTTTATGTTCATTCTATTACCAATAATAACGATAATCAGGATTTGGTTTCGATGGGAATGAACTCAGCAATACTGGCGGAACGCGTAATAGAAAATGCTTACCAGGTGATGGCAATTGAGTTCATCGCTATCTGTCAGGCGATAGATATTCTTGAGGTGGCACAGAATTTGTCAGAAACATCACAAAAATGGTATTCGGAGATTCGCAATCTGGTTCCTGTTTGTGAATCTGATGTACCTCAATTTGAACAAATTAATAAGCTGATCGGTTTTCTTAAAAGCCGTGTTTAATTTTTGATATCAGTTATGAAGTGTGCGCTAGTTACAGGAGGATCACGAGGAATAGGAAGGGCAATTGCCATTACCCTTGCTAAAGACCATGGTTATCATATTTTGGTGAATTATGCCAGCAATTCCGCTGCTGCTGAAGAAACCGTTACGACCATTCAAAACAATGGAGGGTCGGCTGAAGCTCTGGGTTTCAGAGTAGAGAATTTTGAAGAGGTAACTACTGTTTTGGGAAAGTGGCTGGAAAACAATCCGGGAAACACCATTGAGACTATTGTGAATAATGCGGGCATCACACGTGATAATCTGTTGCTGATGATGACCGAAAAAGACTGGGACGATGTTGTAGACACATCTCTCAAAGGAATGTACAACGTAACAAAAACGTTGATACAGCCATTACTTCGCAACCGATACGGAAGAATTGTTAACGTTGTTTCTCTATCCGGTCTAAAAGGAAACCCCGGTCAAATGAATTATTCTGCCGCTAAAGGAGGAATGATCGCAGCCACTAAAGCCTTGGCGCAGGAAGTCGCCAAGCGAAAGATAACTGTAAATGCGGTTGCTCCCGGTTTTATTGCAACCGACATGACCTCAGAGCTTCCTGTCGACCAGCTAAAACAAATGGTTCCCGCGAATCGGTTCGGAGAGGTACAGGAGGTAGCGGATCTGGTGAGTTTCCTTGTTTCTCCAAAAGCTTCCTACATCACCGGAGAAGTTATCAACATTAACGGTGGTTTGTATTCTTAATATATGAGAAGAGTCGTAATAACCGGAATTGGAATCTATTCTTGTCTAGGAAAAAACCTTGACGAAGTCCGTGATTCTCTTTTTAAGGGGAAAAGCGGAATTATTCTCAGCCAGGAACGCAAAGAATTTGGTTATCGTTCAGGGTTAACAGGACACGTTGAAGAACCCGACCTGAAAAAATACCTTTCCCGCCGCCAGCGATTAGGTATGGCTGAGCAAGTAAAATATGCATACCTGGCAACTCTCGAAGCATTGGAACAGGCCAAAATTGATCAGGACTACATCGATGCCAACGAAGTCGGTATTCTGTATGGAAATGATTCCTGCGTACAACCTGTTATAGAAGCAATTGATACAATACGCGAGAAAAAAGATACAACGCTTGTTGGTTCAGGGTCTATTTTTCAGTCCATGAACTGTACAACCACCATGAACCTTTCAACGATATTTCGTCTGAAAGGAGTCAATTTTACCATCAGTGCAGCCTGTGCATCAGGATCTCACTCTATTGGAATGGGATACTTTCTTATTCAGCAGGGATGGCAGGACACCATTATATGTGGTGGAGCACAGGAATTAAATGTATACTCATTCGGAAACTTTGACGGACTGGGTGCTTTCTCGATTCACGAAAGTAACCCTGCAAGCGCATCCCGCCCCTTTGATCGCGATCGCGACGGGTTGATCCCGAGCGGTGGTGGAGCAACCGTAATTCTGGAATCATACGAGTCGGCGGTAAAGAGGGGTGCTCCGATATTGGCAGAAGTGGTCGGATACGGGTTTTCATCAAACGGAGAGCATATCAGCAATCCCAATAAAGATGGACAGATTCGTTCATTGGAAATGGCTTTGCGTCAGGGCAACCTTACTCCAAAGGATATTGATTACATAAACGCACACGCAACATCAACCCAGGTGGGTGATTATTTTGAAGCTCAGGCACTCGGAGAAACATTCGACGGCTGTAATACGCCGGTTAGTTCTACAAAATCTATGACCGGTCATGAGTGCTGGATGGCAGGAGCAAGTGAAATTGTCTATTCACTATTGATGATGCAAAATGATTTTATCGCACCAAATATTAACTTTGCAAACCCCGATGAAGCATCGGAGAAATTAAATATTATTGCAGAAACCAAAGAGCAGAAGTTGGATACAATCCTTTCTAATTCTTTTGGTTTCGGAGGAACAAACTCTACACTAATTATAAAAAGATTTAAGCCATGACAGAACCAGAAATCGTTGAACGGGTAAACAGCTTTCTTGCAGAAGAATTTGAGGTGGATGCATCTGTGATCACACCTGCAGGTTCGCTTAAAGAAACGCTTGACCTGGATAGTCTGGACTACGTTGATCTGGTAGTAGTCATTGAAAGTAATTTCGGCTTTAAAGTGAAAGGTGAAGACTTCGTTGGAATCAAAACATTCCAGGATTTCTATAACTATGTCTCTGCTAAGTTGAACAATAACTAATGTCATCGTGGGAAGGAAAAAGTAAGGGTTCAATACTCGGCTACCGGATCTTTGTCTGGTCGCTGAAAATTTTTGGTATCCGCTCTGCTTACGCACTCCTCATCCCGGTCACATACTTCTACTACCTGTTTTCCAAACGGGCCTCCGGTGCTCTCCGGGAATTTTATAAAAACATGTATCAGGATAACAAGAGTCACACTAAACTCATTCGTAAAACTTTTTTGGTTTTTGGAAGAACACTTGTTGACCGCGTTGCTTTGGGGATGGGGATGTATGAAAAGTATACATTCAAATCTACAGGAAGAGAATATATGCGGGAGTCGTACGAACAGGGAAACGGAAGTCTGTTAATAAGTGCTCACCTCGGAAACTGGGAAATAGCGGGAAACCTGCTCGAACAGTTAGAGATGCCTGTAAATGTTGTTATGTTGGATGCGGAGAACGAGCAACTCAAGTCCTATCTTCAGCAACAAAACAAACAGGCCACGTTCACTGTCATTCCTATTAAGAATGATATGTCCCACCTGTTAGCCATACGCATTGCCCTGCAAAAAGGAGAAATTGTTTGTATACATGGTGATCGGTTTGTTCCGGGTGCACGTACAATGACAGCTGACTTTTTTGGAAAAGAGGCTCATTTTCCTCAGGGGCCCTTTCAGGTGGCAGCAAAGTTCAAAGTACCCTACCATATTGTATTTGCCTTAAAAGACGGAAAGTACGGATATAAATTTTCCTCGACACCTGCCCGGATATCAGATAATCCGAATAAGATTGTAGAAGATTTTGTCGAAGAACTGGAAAAACAAGTCTTGTCCCACCCCGAACAATGGTTTAATTTTTATAACTTCTACGCTCAAGCTTAAAAATTATGACATTAATCGCACGAAATACAATAGAAAAACTGGTACCGCAACGCGAACCTATATTAATGGTTCACGAGCTTATCAGCCAGGAAGAAAAGAAAACAGTCAGTCGTTTTCACATCGCAACAGACAATCTGTTTGTAGAAAACGGACAGCTTCAAGCTCCGGGGTTAATAGAAAATATTGCACAAACGGCAGCAGCACGAGCCGGGTATGTATCTTACTCCACAAATGAGCCTCCAAAAATTGGTTTTATCGGAGCTATTTCAAAACTAATTGTTCATGAGCTCCCTCAGGTGGAAGAGGAAATTGAAACGACTGTGGAAGAAATCAGCAGTTTTATGAATGTATCCGTCATCAAAGGCAGTAGCGTACGCAATGGTCGCCTACTTGCAGAATGTGAAATGAAAATTTTTATCCAGGATGATGTCTAAAATGCATAAACGGGAAGTAATAAGCCTGGAAATTGAAGGTGATATCCGATTCAGTGAGGTAGACTCCATGAATGTGGTCTGGCACGGAAATTATCTGAAATATTTCGAGGATGCCCGTGAAGCTTTTGGTATTCACTACGGAATGGCATACATAGATATTTATAACAGTGGGTTTCTCACACCTATTGTGAAAAGTGAAATTGAACACAAATTTCCCCTGAAATATGGAGATAAATTCCGTACAAAAATAGCACTGGTAAAAACGATTGCCGCTAAAATCGTTTACGAATATGAAATACTGAATGTAACGACTGGTAAAATTAGTGCTGTTGGAAAAACAATTCAGGTTTTTATTGATAACCAGGGAGAACTTCAATTGGTGAGTCCCCGATTTTATGAAGAATGGTTCAACCGTATTCAATGGGAAAAAGAATGATTTATATAGGTGCCGGTAATATATACAGTCCACTGGGTAGTTCCATCCGTGAAAACTGGGAGAATCTACTTGCGGGGAAAACAGCAATCCGACCCTATTCCTCTTTGAAGCCTGAAGATCCACCCCTTTATCTCTCCCGGTTTGAAGAAAAAGGAAACTTCTACACACGAATTTTTGACTGTATCGACACCACTCTTCTTTCGCTAGCAGATCAACAACCTGACTGGTCGAAAACAGTACTTATTTTTTCAAGCACAAAAGCAGATATAGAACAGTTAGAGTCCAGAAATATTGAACAATCATTGTTGGATTACACCTGTACTAAACTTCAGGAGAAATATCCTGCCAAAACTGCGATTACTGTATCCAACGCCTGTATTTCAGGTATTACAGCGCTCTTGTTAGCACACGATCTGATAAAAACAGGACAATACGAAAATGCGCTAGTCGTAGCCGCAGATAATTGTTCCACTTTCGTTTCAGAAGGGTTCAAATCCTTTTATGCCATTGCTTCGGACTTCTGTAAACCGTATGATGCCAACCGACAGGGAATTAATCTTGGAGAGGGAGTCGCTTCGGCGTTTGTCAGCTCAAATCGTAATCTGTTTACGAACACACCAACTTTACTTCTAGGAGGGGCTTCTGCAAATGATGCCAACCATATTTCGGGACCAAGTCGTACGGGAGAAGGGTTGTTCAGAGCGACAAAACGTGCATTGGAATATGCCGGAAAGTCACCTGAACAAATTGATTACATCTCTGCACATGGTACAGCAACCCGCTATAACGATGACATGGAATCTATGGCAATTGACCGCCTGAACCTGAATGCGGTTCCTGTAAACAGCCTTAAAGGTTATTTTGGACATACTTTAGGTGCTGCAGGATTAATAGAAACACTTGTTACCATAGAACAAATGAATACGAATCTGATTCTCGGAACAAAAGGATTGGAAAACCCGGGAACAGTAAAACCCATTAACGTATTCCCAGATACTATTGAAAAGCATCTTAATACTGTTCTCAAAAGCGGATCCGGTTTCGGGGGGTGCAATGCAGCAATCGTATTGGAAAAATTAAAATGATGGAGAGCCAACCCACATATTGCCGGATAACCGATGACCTTTGCAGTAGTAACGGACAAAAAATCCACAATACGCAAAAACTACCTGCTCAGCAGTGGTTTCGGTTTCTATTTGATCATTTGAAACTGGAGTATCCTAAGTTTCATAAAATGGATGGTTTGTCCAAACTTGGCTTCCTTGGAGTAGAGTTTTTAAAAACAGTAGAGCCGCTTCCTACAGAAACAGATGAAATAGCGGTTGTATTTGTAAACAAGCATTCCAGTCTGGATGCTGACCTTGCCCATCAGGAACAAATCGAAAAAGGAACCGCCAGTCCGGCTATATTTGTATATACCTTACCCAATATTGTGCTGGGTGAAATTGCTATTCGTAATAAATGGTATGGAGAACAACAGTTTTTCATAAAAAACGAATGGCCCCATGAATTGATACACGAGTATATTGTAACTATATTTGAACTGAACAAAGCCAACCGCATTATCATAGGTTACGTCGATTATTTCCAGGAAAAAACGGATGGTAAATGGGTTATTCTGACTAAGGATCAGTTCAAAAATGAAAAAACACGCGAAGAAATAAACACTTTTTTTGATAAATAATTTTCCATGGAAGCATTAAAGGAAACCTTAAAACAACAGATTATTGAGCACCTGAACCTGGAAGAGCTAACAATAGCAGACTTCCCGGATGATGAGCCGCTTTTCGGAGAGAATATCGGCCTTGATTCTATCGATTCTCTCGAATTGATTGTACTTCTTGAAAACGAATACGGTGCCAAATTATCCAGTCCTGAAGAAGGTAAGCAAGTATTTCATTCTGTGAATTCACTGGCTGAGTTTATCGCATCACATCGCACCAAATAAAAGTACAAGCATAGACAATTCAAAATCCAATGAATTGTTGTGCTCCGGCATTTGACAATTAAAAACGGAACGGATGAAAATATACATAACCGGTTTAGGAGCTGTTTCTGCGATTGGAATGTCTGTTGCTGAGCACCTGAAATCATTATTGGAGGAGAAACATGGCATTTCTCAAATTGAGCTTGTACGTGAGCTAAAAACACCCTATACAGGTGGTGAAATCAAGTTAAGTAATGCTCAACTCGCAGACCTGTTAGGGGTTTCGGAAAATGGTTATTCCCGAACAGCTCTTTTGGCTATGATTGCCGCCCGCGAAGCATTCCCTGCTACAGTCCCTCCCTCCGACCGAATCGGGGTTATAAGCGGAACCAGTGTTGGGGGAATGGATCTTACTGAAAATTTTTACGAAGAATATCTTCATGGAAATCTGGCTAATGCGTCTGTGATTCTTTCCCACGAATGCGGAACATCTACAGAGAATATCGCCCGGCTTTTAGGAATAAATGGCTACAAAACTACATTATCCACCGCTTGTTCTTCGGCAGCAAATGCCATTATGCTGGGAGCACGACTGATGAAAGCAGGAAAACTCGATGCTGTTCTCGCAGGGGGAACGGATGCTCTCTCTGCCTTTACCGTAAACGGATTTAATTCCTTAGGAATTTATGACAGTGAGCTGAGTCGCCCGTTCGACAACACCCGTAAAGGACTGAATCTGGGTGAAGGAGCCGGTTTTATTTTCCTTGAAACAGAAGAAAGTATAAAGAAAACAGGAAATCCTGTCTTAGCAGAGTTGATCGGATGGGGAAATGCCAACGATGCATTCCATCAAACCGCCTCATCACCCGAAGCCACAGGTGCTAAGCTAGCGATGCAAAGCGCAATGAACATTGCGGGAATTCTTCCGGAAGAAATTGATTACATCAATGCGCATGGAACGGGTACAGAAAATAATGACAATACCGAGGTCAAGGCTATTTCTGATCTTTTTCCCGGAAAAAAACCTCCCTTTAGTTCTACAAAACAATATACCGGACATACACTGGCAGCCGCAGGCGGACTGGAAGCTGTTTTTTCGGTCTTATCCATTCAACACGGTATTATTTACCCGAATATGCGATGGAAGAATCAAATGGAAAACACTCCATTGACACCATCACAAACACTAGAACGTAAAGAAATACGTTGTGTTTTGTCTAATTCTTTTGGGTTCGGAGGAAATAATTCAACTTTGATTTTCAGAAAATA
>NZ_CFIGVI010000026.1:0-38805 GCF_984588085.1 Wandonia sp. | reverse complement strand
TCCTGTAGCTGATTTTACGATGGCTCCATCTACCGTTTGTGAAAATGATGATATAAGTTTTACTGATAACTCTACGGTTAGTAGTGGGAATATAGAATTCTGGCAATGGGATTTTGGAGATGGGGTCGTCACGCAATCGGCAAATGGACCGATAACGAATGAAACAGATACCGAAGGTACTTATGAAGATCCTGTACATACTTATGGTGCTTCAGGTAATTTAAATGTAACCTTGACAGTTACATCAGATGCAGGTTGTTCTGCTACAGCAACTCATCCTGTAACTGTATCTCCTGCCCCTGTTGTATCAGCAGGACCGGATCAAAACTTGTGTCCCGGTGATCCGTTTACGCCACAAGGACAAGGGGGAGTGTCTTATACCTGGGATCAGGGCTTAACGGATGGAGTGGAAATAGCAGTTGGTACAACAACGATTACATATGCTGTTACAGGTGTAGACGCTATTGGTTGTTTTGCTACGGATTCAGTTACTATTTTTATAGATCAAGTTGAAGTGCCTGATGCAGGACCTGATCAGGTAGTTTGTGATGGCGAAAGTGTTACTTTGTCCGCATCAACAAATCCTGGATACGCCTGGGATAATGGTGTTCAGGATGGTGTTGCTTTTGTGCCTTCCCAAACGACTACTTATACTATTACTTATACGAGTCCTAACGGATGTCAGGCAAGTGATGATGTGTTAGTTACTGTAAATAGTAATCCAGCTGTATGGGCAGGGAATGATATCTCCGTTTGTGAAGGGGAAACAGTTGTTCTTACAGGGAGTGGAGCTGATAGTTATGAATGGGATAATGGTATTATCGATGGAGAATCATTTGTGCCGGACAGATCAGGTACGTACACGGTTATCGGTACGGATCAGAATGGTTGTCAGAATACGGATGATGTTTATTTGAATTGGGTTGCTACCCCTCAGGTAGATTTTATAGCAGACACTCTTGATGGATGTATTCCTATTCATGTTACCTATACAGCAAATACAACAGGAGCTATTGCATCATGTCTATGGAATTTTGGTGATGGATCAACTTCAACTCAATGTGGAGACATTAGCCATACTTATTCTGCTCAGGGATGCTATACCGTTTCATATTCAGTGGCAACAGCGGAAGGGTGTGCGAATGAAATAACAAAAAATGATTACATCTGCTCCTATCCGAATCCAACAGCTGACTTTACTCCAACCCCTAATGTTCTCACGACGTTAGATTGGGAGTCTGAAATGATAAATGAGTCTTCCGGAGCTGTTTCTTATTTATGGGATTTCGGAGATGAATCTCCAACTTCAACTGAAATTTCACCAACGCATGAGTTTCCTACTAATTATGGAGGGGATTATCTGGTAACATTGATTGCTTATTCGGAAGATGGATGTGCGGATACTATAAGTCAATTGGTAGTCGTTAACGAGGTTATTTTATATTACGTGCCCAATACTTTTACTCCTGATAATGATGAGTTTAACGAAGTGTTTAAGCCGGTGTTTTCGCAAGGGTATGATCCCTATAACTATAATCTGTTAATCTTCAATCGTTGGGGAGAAGTACTGTTTGAATCAAATGATGCTGAATTTGGTTGGGATGGAACATATGGAGGGAAAATTGTAGAAGATGGAACGTACGTTTGGAAAATTACCTATAAAGTAAAAGATATCGATAAGCGGCATGTAATCTCAGGACATGTCACATTAATACGTTAACAATCGTTGCTAGGATACTCTTTATCAGAATAAAGAAGAGTAGCTGTATTTTGTTAAAAATAAAAAATAATGAGTGTGAATTTTGTGTAAACCTTAAAGTATCCGTAATTTTAGGGTAACACTTTTTATATAAAGTGTTAATACGAACTATTACTATTACGAGAGAAGATGATGCTACTATCTAATGTTAATGTATTTGGACAATATCGCGTGTTTTCCAAACAAAAAAGAGGCTTTTTACAAGTATTTTTAATTACACTTTCTTTTGTTCTGGTAAATCAAATTGCCTTAGGACAGGGAGCTAGTTGTGCCGAGGCAGAAGGATTTTGCACCGGAAGTACGTATACATTTCCTGCAGGAGTCAATACAGGTGATGCTGAATCGGGAAATAGTTATGGGTGTTTAGGATCTCAACCCAATCCTGCCTGGTATTATCTGGAAATAGGTCAGGGGGGAAATCTTGATATTGAAATGTCGAATTCGGCAAATGTGGACATTGATTTTATATTGTACGGACCCTTTAATGATCTGAATGATGCTATGGGGAATTGTGGCAATATGGGGACAGCAGGTTCGGGAGCCGGTTGGAATGGAATAGTAGACTGTAGCTATTCTGATTCTGAAAATGAAGAAGCGAACATTTCAAATGCTCAACCTGGGGATGTGTACGTATTATTGATTACAAATTATTCCAATCAATCAACAGATATTGTGTTTTCAAATTCACCATCCAGTACAGCTACGACAGATTGTAGCGTTGTTGAGCCATGTGAAATCACTAATTTGTCAGTAACTGTTGGTGCGTGTGATCCATCTACAGGGGAATTTGATCTTTCCGGTACATTTGATGTTGCTGATCCACCGGAAACTGGCAGTTTACTGGCGGAGGATTGTAATGGAAATCAGGTTGTGATCGCCAACGCTCCTTTCTCTCCGGGAAATCATAATTTTACAATACCGGATATTACAGCTGATGGGCAAAATTGTTCGGTAAGGGTTTACTTTTCAGATGATGGAGACTGTGAGCTGTCAGTGAATTATACGAATGCAGCTCCTTGTGCCCCCTTGTGTTCTATAGTGGATTTCACATCGAATATAAACCTACCGAATTGTGCTACAAATTGGTTGGTCGATGGGCAGATTGAATTTGACAATCCTCCCGCACTTGGTGATCTGATTATAGAAGATTGTGATGGAAACCAGGAAATCATTGATAGCTATCCATTTCAATCGGGACAAATTCCTTATAGTTTTACGGGGCCTCCGGCAGCTGTGACTGATAGATCCTGCAGTTTTCGACTGTTCTTTTCCGGGGAACCAAATTGCGAATTTACGGTTCCTGTTACGTTACTAGGAGGTTTAATTGAGTATGCGAATATTAGCTATAATGATCCTGTGTATTGTCAGTCGGGATCAGTTAATCCGGTTCCTTCTTTGACAGGTACACCCGGGGGAATGTATTCTTCGGGAGCCGGTTTAATGATTGATAATACTACGGGAGAGATTGATTTAGCGATGTCTCAACCCGGAGTTTATACGGTTACTTATCAAACTCCGGACCCAAATTGTTTTGCAACGGCAACAACACAAGTTACTATTGGTACAATTCCTACTGTTAACGCAGGAGCTGATATAACAATATGTGGTGGGGAATCCGTAGTGTTGACTGGGGCAGGGGCTGATACATATACCTGGGATAACGCAGTGTCTGATGGAGTACCTTTCTATCCTGCTAATTCAGGGACTTATACTGTAACCGGTACTACAACGGAAGGTTGTTCAGCAACTGATGATATGGATATAACAGTCGTACAAATGCCTACACCGGGTTTTGTTGCGAACCTAATGTATGGATGTATCCCGTTAGAAGTGAGTTTTACTGATACAACACAAGGTTCATACCAATCTTGTTTCTGGGATTTTGGAAACGGAAGTACTTCTTCTGTTTGTGGTAGTGCCTCTACTACATATGATGCCTCTGGGTGTTTTGATGTTAGTCTTACACTGACAACAGCAGAAGGTTGTTCGGGTACTACCAGAACTAGTTCGTATATCTGTGTTGAGGCAGATCCTGTAGCTGATTTTTCATCATATCCTACCGAAATAACAACTTCGGATCCATTTATAACATTGACAAATCAATCTTCCGGAGCGACATCGTATGAATGGAACTTTGGCGATGGATCTCCTCTTTCAGGAGAATTTTCACCATCACACACCTATTCGGGATACCCGGAGTCCTATACGATAACATTGACGGCTTATACAGATGCAGGATGTGTAGACTCTGTTAACCAGTTGATCGTTGTAGGTACAGATTTAATTTTTTACGTACCTAACTCGTTTACTCCGGATCAGGATGAGCACAACCCGGTATTTCAACCGGTGTTTACCTCAGGTTTTGATCCGTATAATTATAAGATGTTGATCTTTAACAGATGGGGAGAGATACTCTTTGAATCCAATAATGCGGAAGTTGGGTGGGATGGAACCTATGGAGGAAATATCGTTCAGGATGGGACTTATCTTTGGAAGATTACTTATAAAATAGATGGAGTAGATAAACATCAGGAAGTAATGGGACATGTCATATTGATCCGTTAATACCGAAGGCATTAATATTTTGAAAAGGAGTAATGTAGGTTACTCCTTTTTTTTATCTTTGACGCGATTTATGGTTCTCGTTTAATCGGGATAAAAAGGGAATCCGGTGAAATTCCGGAACTGTTCCTGCAGCTGTAAGTCTCAAAAGAGGTTAGCTTGAATTACCACTGTCTCTCTCCCTGAGGGATGGGAAGGTGAGTTAAACCGGAGACAAGTCAGAATACCTGCCATGGGTCATTAAGTTTTCGCTTTCAGGATAAAAGCTGAAAATTTGGAAACGGATAGTGCGCATATCCGGTATTCAAGTTTTTGTTTTCCCTGTGAGCATATGTTGAATTGAATGTGATAAAAAAGAGGAATCACAGACTAAAATTTATGCTTATGAAAAAATTAGTACTTTCTGTAATGGCTTTGTCTGCCGGTATTCTTTACGGTCAACAAACAGTTGATTTTGAAGAGTTGACTTTTGAATCGGGTCAGAATTTCTGGAATGGATCAGATGGTTCGGGAATGTTTCAAAGTCAGCAATTGACCTTTTCAAATTCGTATACACCTGATTGGTCATCATGGTCAGGGTTTGCATATTCAAAAGATACAGATATCACAACAGCGGGTTACCTTAATCAATATAGTGCTTTTACAGGATCCGGAGATGCGTCTGTAAATTATGCTGTGTGGTATAGTGATGGTGTTATTACATTTGATGAACCT
Organism: Wandonia sp.; assembly: GCF_984588085.1. NCBI lineage: Bacteria > Pseudomonadati > Bacteroidota > Flavobacteriia > Flavobacteriales > Crocinitomicaceae > Wandonia > Wandonia sp. The sequence continues at coordinate 33,770 of NZ_CFIGVI010000026.1, read as the reverse complement.
TCAGAAGTTTCAACTATTTCTGTAACCAATACGACGTACACTGCTCTGGCAATGCGGGATGGATATGGAGTTGCAAAACAATTTGGTTCTCCTACAAATGTCGATGGAGATGCGGATGGAACAAACGGTGAAGATTGGTTACGCCTGATCGTATATGGATGGAATACTGCTAATGAGATGACGGATTCCGTAATCTTTTACTTGGCTGATTACCGTTTTGAGAATGACGCAGAGGATTATATTGTTGATACATGGGAACAAATAGATTTGTCTTCTTTGGGAATAGTCTCTAAGCTAACATTTAAAATGCAATCGACGGATGTTGGAGAATATGGAATGAATACTCCGGCATATTTTGCTTTGGATAACATCGAGTATGAGGTAGTTAATTCTGCAAATATATCAGGAAATGAAATAGCTGAATTATCTATCTTCCCAAATCCGGCTACAACATCTTTTACAGTAGTAACAGAGTCTGAAGTTCCTTCAGGAGCGCAGTTACTTACTTTATCAGGACAAGTAATTTATAAGTTTGAAACTGTTGTGTCCGGAATGAAAGTAGATGTTTCGGGGTTAGACTCCGGAATCTATGTATTCCAAATGGATAACACAGTTAAAAGAATCGTAGTACAGTAGTCCTTTTGTAATATGATTGATATCCCCAAAGTGGTTAATATTGTGAAGCAAATGAATAGTTCTTCTAGTTATCTGCTTTGGGGATATTTTATTTTTACCCTATTGTTCTCATCGGAATCTTTGTTTGCTCAACCTGATACCTTGAATGGAAAAGTATTTCATGAGGTAGAAATTTTGCATAAAGATTCGATACTAACCGTTCCTCAACTACAATCGACAGTCTCCGGAGCTTTGGTGACACGTGAAGAAATTGAACGCAAAAAACCGGATGATCTCGGTGAGATAACACGGGCTTTTCCCGGAGTATTTTTACGTTCCTATGGTGGAGTGGGAGGATTAAAGACTATGAATGCAAGAGGGTTGGGGTCACAGCATTTCCTTGTCCTTACAAATGGAATGCCGGCTATGTTCCACCAGAATGGGAGCACAAATCTTGGTAATATTCAGGCTGATTTTATAGAAGCAGTTAAGTTTTCTATGGGGGGAATAGACGAATGGGGAATCCCTGTACTGGCTAAAACCCATAGTGGTATCATGCAGGTGTTTACAACAGATTATATGTTTATCCCGAATCGAAGTAAGGTAGAAGTAAGTGGACTGTATGGTTCTTTTAACAGGCATAAGTGGTCCGTAAATACCAGTTTTTCAGGAAAGAAATATTTTGTGTCTGCTAACGGATATGGAATGTTCGTTGGCGGAAATTATCCGTTTTCCTACGAGAACGGACTGACAACAATAGAAGATACCCGGAATAATAACTCAATTCAGGAAGGACAGATTCGCCTGGGAGGAGGTATTGCGTTTAAACCGGGACAGTTGCTTCAGGCAGGAGTTCAGTATTACAGAAGTGATAAGGTATTACCTGGAGCAATTGTATTTTATCAGCCGGAGAATTTTCAGACTTTACTTACCTCTAATCTAGCAGGGAATATAAAATACCAGCTGATTCGAAAACGTATAAAGTCGCAGAATTATGTCAATTATGGACTACAATCTACGGATTACAGGAATCCGTTTGCACTGGGCGGAGAATCAAGAGAAAGGTATGAGGAAAAAACATTGGATGTAAGTCACAGTGCAGGTCTTGATTTAAGTAAAAATAGTTCGGTTAATTGGGGGGTACAGTATATCTATGGAGCACTGGATGGAAATACAGATGCGGTAAAACAACCCCGCCGTCATCGAAGCCTGATCTCAGCCGGGATGAGATGGAAACCCGGAAAATGGGTATTTAGAGTAGACCTTCCTATTCAGGTATTGACCGAAAGAAATCATATTGATAGTAATTGGCGTAATACACCTGTTTTTACACCTTCTTTAGGGGTAAACTATCGAATGGTTGTAAAGAAGAGTATTCTGGCTTACCGGTTATCTTTGGGACAATCGGCACGTGTTGCGAATTTTAATGAGCTGTTTTTCGGCCAAATAGGAAATACAAACCTCAGACCTGAAAAAAGTAGAATGTTTAATTTAGGAATGAGTTGGCAGTCAGGAATAAACAGAGGGTTCTCTGCAGAAATCGTTGCGGATGGTTTTATAGGACAAATCTCGGATAAGATTGTTACCATTCCAACGCAAAATTTATTTGTATGGTCTGTTCGGAACATTGGTCAGGTAATTAGTTACGGATTTGATGCGTCAATATCTGTTAGTAAAAGAAGCCGGAATGATCGTTTCGGAGCACAATTGATTCAGAAAACATCACTGAACGTATCCCGTGATATTACAGATAAAAATACAGCGACATACGGTCATCAAATTCCTTATACACCGTATTGGAATTATTCAGGAGAACTGGTGGCAGACTGGAAGTTTCTTCAGTTATCTTATGAAGTCGGGTATTATGATTTCCGTTTTGTTTTAGGAGAGAATATTGCTGCCAATGTTTTAGATGAATACTGGTTACATAGTATTCGTTTATCAGGAGAGATTAAGATGAAAAGAGTCCGACTTCGGATTTATGGTAAAGTGAATAACCTGTTTGATAGACAATACCAGGTTATGAGAAGTTTTCCTATGCCGGGAAGAAATTATGAAATAGGACTTAAAATGGGGTGGAATGGAAAGTCATAGAATATTTCGTGGAGGATTGATAGGCATACTAGTCCTTTTGTTAGTAATTTCCTGTAAAAAACCAACGGATACACCTTCTGATATCCCGGAATCACTGGAAAATGGACTCCTTACAATAAATGAAGGACTATTTCAACAAAACAACTCGACACTTACCTGGTATGACCTATATAGTAAAAAAGTCTATCACAATGTATTTGAACAGAAAACAGGAATGGGGCTTGGTGATACAGGGAATGATCTGGCACTTTACGGGAATAAAATCTATGTAGTAGTTAATAACTCACATACCTTACATGTTTTGAATAAAAGCAGCGGGGAATTAATTGCACGATTGACATTGAGCAATAATAACTCGGGTAGCTCCCCCCGTCACATAACTTTTTATCAGGATCATGCTTATATTTCGGCATTTGACGGATCAATTTTCAAAATTGATACGACTACAATTTCTATTCAACAGGTTGCTCAGGCGGGAACAAACCCGGATGCCGTTCATTGTTCGGGAGATCGTTTGATTGTTGCAAATTCTGGGGGGCTGACATCAACCGGGGATAGTACGATTAGTGTATTTCAATTACCCGAACTGAATGAAGTAGCCAGAGTTAAAGTAGGTCGGAACCCGGGAAGTATTACAGAGGATCATAGCGGAAATTTGTTTGTTATGACGAGAGGTGATTATGCTATGATACCAGCACGTCTTGTCCGACTTAATTTACAAACGCTTGAAGTCGAAGCAGAGGTTGAACTGGGTACGGGAGCAGCAATGACATTTGCTGCCGGAAAGCTGTACCTGGCACAATATAACAGCTCTCTGGGTACGTCAAAGCTCATGGTTATACATCCCCAGACGCTGGCTGTAGAACAGGATGATATTATAGAAAACTTGTCGATTCAGACACTCTATGGTATTCGTTATATGCAGATTGCTGGGCAGGGTGTCTTGGTACTAAATGATGCCAAACAATACATTCACCAAGGGAAGGTCGTTATAATTGATTTAGAAGGGAATTTGCTGTTTGAATACACAAGTGGCTTAAACCCGAATAAAACCATATATATTCCACAACAATAAATTAAACAAATGAAACAAGTAATTACAGGAATTTTTCTTTTTTCTCTTTCTTCAATTTCGGCGCAGTATGCACCGCCAGCCGGACAGGTCGGTACGACAGCTATACATAAAGATTCATCAGTAATTATTGCCTGGGCTACAGGTGCTGAGATAGAGCGGGGATTAATCAATATAGCAGATCCTTCGGTAGAATATGAGGGGAATAGCTATGCTTCGTTTGGGACTGCGGAAGAGGCTCTGGGTGCTGCAGAAGGTAACTCATCCAATATTGTCTCATTAGGGGATGGAGGAACTGCGACGTTAACATTTGAGAACCCGATTCGTAATGGGGAAGGTCATGATTTCTGCATCTTTGAAAACTCATTCTCTGAAACTTTCTTAGAGCTGGCTTTTGTAGAGGTTAGTTCGGACGGAGAGCGTTTTGTTCGCTTCCCGGCTGTATCACTTACACAAACAGACACACAAGTGGGTGGGTTTGGAAGTACAGATGCTACAAAAATACATAATCTGGCAGGTAAATATAAGCAAGGGTATGGTACGCCATTTGATTTAAATGATCTGATAGACTCTACAGGAATTGATCTTGAGAATATTACTCACGTCCGTATTGTTGATGTTGTTGGAGCTATAGACCCTCAATATGCCACGTATGACAGTCATGGGAATCCCGTAAATGATCCTTTTCCGACACCGTTTAACTCGGGAGGTTTTGATTTGGATGCAGTAGGGGTTATTCATGAGTCATTGGGAGCAGGAATGGAAGAAGAGACTACTGTTGTTATTGCAGTTTATCCAAATCCGGTTACTGAAAAGGTCGTTGTAACCTGGGAGAATAATACTTCTGTAACGATGATTCGATTAGTAGATTTGAGTGGAAAAGTAATGGTTGAGGAAACAGTTTCTTCAGCTAATGTATTTTCTACAACCATAGATGGAGAAGCAGGTTTGTACTTGCTAGAAGTAGAAGGAGTAGATTTTCGAAAAATAGTTAAGTTAATTAAGCAGTAATAAAACGTAGATAGGAAAAATAGGAGTATGATGAGGACAGGTAGCATATTGTTTTTTTTGATTTCGGGACTTTTTTTCGCTTGTATTCGGCACAACAATGAAGAACGTGTCACTGATAAGGGAACCGGAATTGAGCTTCCTGAAATTCATCATGCAAAAGGATTTCGCTTTGAAGAAACAGATAGTACAGTGTTGTTTCATATTCTATATCCGGTTGATGGTAAAATTGCCGATTCCGGTTATTTGAAACATTCTGATCAAACCTTACCTGTCTATACATTTGAGCGCGCGGCTATTCAGTCAACAACTTACTTTGCTTTTTTTGAAAGATTAGGAAAGGTGAAAGAATTATCAGGTATTTGTGGAAAGAAATACCTGAGCCATAAACAAAAAAATAAAGCAGAACATCTCGAGGAAATTTGCTCAGATAATGGGTTTAATATGGAGAGGATAGCGGGGTTAGGTCCGGATGTTCTGTTTTTATATCCTTTTGAACAAAAAGACGTGGAACGGTTCCATCGACTGGGGATAAAAACGGTATTAATAACCGAGTACCTTGAGTCTACACCGTTGGCAAGAGCAGAATGGCTGAAGTTTTTTGGGGTTTTGACCGGAAGTGAAAAAGCAGAAACTATTTTTGAAGAGATTGAAACTGATTATCTGGAAAATCAGCAAAATGAAATAACAGCTTCTGTTGCATTAAACCTTCCCTTTGGTGAACATTGGAATATGCCGTCGGGAAATTCAATTACTGCTAACCTGATGAAAGATGCAGGACTTGAGTATGTTTTTTCGGACAGAAAGGAGGACGGAAATGTAGTTCTTTCAATGGAGGAAGGATATTCTGTTTTGGCGGAAGCGGAATATTGGGTGATTATCAGTGAAAGGGAACCCGGGTATACAATGGAAAAATTACTGGAAGAAAATAAAGTGTATGCTTCGTTTCGTTCTGTCCGGGAAGATAAAGTGATTTTCTGCAATACAGCGGAGAATGACTACTTTTCGAAGGGAGTCATAGAGCCACATGTCATGTTGGAGGATTTGTTAGTGTGTCTGGGTAAAAAGGAAGCAACGCATGAAAACACCTATTTTCATATTCTGAAATAGAAGTTGTTTTAGATCCGTTTTCCCAACTCAATCACTTCAAAATTCTCTATTTTATCACCATCGATAGTAAATCGGATTAAGGTTCGGACAGAATGAAATCCTTTTATTCCACAAGCTCCCGGATTTATCCACAAAAGATTAGAGTAGTTGTCATATTGAACGAGGAGAATATGTGAATGACCACAAACGACTACGTCAGGACGTTCTGTTTGTAGTTTTTCGTAAAGAGGTTTTGAATACTTGCCGGGTTTTCCGGCGATATGAGTAATCAGGATTTTTTTATTCTCACAATTGAAAATTGAAAATTCTGGAGCTTCTGACCGGATAACATGATTGTCGATATTTCCAAATACAGCGCGTGTCGGTTTAAAGGCTCTTAACTCATCTAACACGTTGATATCTCCGATGTCACCTGCATGCCAGATTTCATCAACATCCTTGAAGTGTGTGAAAATTTTGGGGTCAAGGTAGCTATGCGTATCCGATAAAACACCGATTCGTTTCATTGTGTACTTTCCAGTGTATGTTGTTTATTCTTAGATATATTCTCTACGTTCCAGTTTATTCTTTTTACAAACGGAGCTTGTCGCACAGGGCAGTCTTCTATAGCACAAAGAGGACATGAATGTGCTTTGCAGGGGTCGACATGAACAAAAAGCTCTACCGATTCACCAAATTTTGTCCGTGTACTATCTTCCAGTTCGTCGACAAGGTCATGCCCTCTTTCTACATCGTAATAATAAGGAACAGTAAGATGGCAATCTACATGAAGTACTGAGCCATATTTTATAATACGGAGATTATGAATATCAATCCAGTCTGTCTTACGGTTAGAGCAAATATGATCAACAATTTCCTGCAACAATTCACGGTCTGCTTCATCCATCATTCCTGCCAGTGATTTTCGAATAATTTTATATCCTGTTCTTCCAATTATAAAGGCAATAACTAAAGAAATAAGTGGGTCAATCCAAAGCCATCCCAGTAAACGGATAGCTATTAAAGCACCTACAATTCCAATGGTGGAATAGGTGTCAACGATGAGGTGTTTTCCGCCTGCGATTAAAGCTATGGATCGTGTTTTTTCTCCCTTTTTAATACTCATATAACCGGCAATGAAATTCACCAGACCTGACAAAACAATTAAGGCTAAACCGGTATCTATATGTTGTATTTCTGTTGGTTCAAAGAGATTGTAAATAGCTTTCCCTCCAATCAGTAATGCAGCAATGGAAATAAGCGTTCCTTCGATAGCTGATGAAATAAATTCTGCCTTTCCATGTCCATAGGGATGATTGGCATCACGGGGAAGAGAAGTCAGGTAAAGCGTATACAACGTGATAATGGCTGCAATTACATTGACGATACTTTCCAAGGCATCCGAAAAAATAGCAACGGAATCCGTGATCCACCACGCGATTGTCTTAATAATCAATAATGAAATACCGACTATCAGTATGAAAATCTGAAAGTGGAAATTTGAACGCGAGTCACTATTTATAGTCGTTTCTTTCATGTAATCAAAAAGCCAGTCTTGCAAGCGGGGCTACTGATTGATCTGCAAAGTGTCCCTGAAGGTACTCATAATACCCGGCAATTCCAATCATAGCGGCATTGTCTGTACAGTATTCAAATCTAGGTATATAGGTGTTCCATCCTTTCGTTTTTCCTATACGCTCCAGTTCACTTCTTAACAAACTATTAGCCGAAACACCTCCGGCAATGGCCACCTCCTTTATACCAAGCTCCGTGGCTGCTTTCGTAAGTTTGTCAAATAGAATTTCGACAATGGTATGTTGAACAGAAGCACAAATATCATGGAGAGCCTCTGTTCGGATATTCGGGTGTTCCTTTTCCAGCTTTTGAATCGTATATAGAATGCTTGTTTTTAAACCACTGAAACTAAAATTATAACCATCAATGCGTGGTTTGGAAAACGTGAATGCTTTGGGGTTTCCCATTTGCGCATATTTGTCAATCAACGGGCCACCCGGATAGGGTAAGTTGAGAATCTTAGCTGTTTTGTCAAAGGCTTCTCCTGCCGCATCATCAATTGTTTCACCAATGATCTTCATCTCAGTTGGAGAAGTTACGTGAACAATTTGTGTATGTCCTCCCGATACTGTCAGGCATAAAAAAGGAAATGCAGGAGAAGGAGTCCCGTCTTCAATAAAATGAGCCAGAACATGTCCATGCATGTGATTGACTTCAACCAGTGGGATTTGTAATCCTAAAGCCATCGACTTGGCAAAAGAGGTTCCGACAAGTAGCGACCCCAGAAGTCCCGGTCCTCTGGTAAATGCAATCGCATGAATCTCATCCGGAGAAATCCCTGCTTTTTTCAATGCCGTATCAACTACCGGGACAATGTTCTGTTGATGAGCGCGGGATGCCAATTCGGGAACAACACCTCCATATTGTTCATGAACCGATTGTCCGGCTACAATATTTGATAAAATGGTCTTATTTTTGATTACAGCTGCAGAGGTATCATCACAAGATGATTCAATTGCCAGAATAATTACACTTTTTTCGCTCAACTTTTGATTAACTTTGGTGTGTGATGACAAAATTAATGAAAATAACAGGACGCTTTTTGGGAATAGTTTCCGAATGGCTACTAATTTTCATTATACTATTTATGTTCGCAATTCGTTTTCCTGCTTTTCAGACTTACCTTGGGCAGAAAGTGACAGCTTACCTCTCCGGTAAGACCGGGAAAGAATTGCGTATCGAAAAAATAGATATTGTTTGGTACGACAGAGTTTATCTGGATGGAGTGTATGCAGAAGATTCAAAAGGAGATACACTGGCGGATATTCGTTCGATTCGTGTTGACCTCGGTCGGTTAGACTATTCATTCAAAGAAATTAATGTTGAGAGCGTAGTCCTGACAGATGGTATTGTCAAGCTGATCCGGTACGAAGAAAACGAGAAGTTTAATTACCAGTACCTGGTTGACTTTTTTAAATCGGATAAACCGAAAAAAAAGAAGAAGAATTCATTGTTACTGAATGTTGGAGATCTGTTTTTGAAAAACATACACTTTGTTTATGATTTACCCTATAAGCCTTATCTTGAAAAGGGGATGGATTATAGTCACATGGATTTCAGAGATATTAATTTGCATGTACGTAATTTTTCTAATCCGGACGGGCATTTCATAGGAGAGATTGTGCATTTGGCGGTTCGGTCTTCATCCGGATTTGAGTTGACTGACTTTTCAGGATATGCAGATGTGTCTCCGGATAGTTTACATATTGATGAGCTAATGATTCAAACACGTGAAACAAGAGCAAAATTGCCCTATTTTACGCTTCGGACAGGCTCGTTTTCCAATTTTAAAAACTTTGTAGATAGCGTAGATTTTAACGCAAAACTAGAAGGAGCAGTTGTGTCGATGAAAGACGTAGCTTTTTTTGCCCCTGCTCTTTGGGGTATGGATCAGGAGGTATACATTTCAGCTGATGTGACCAAAAAAATCAAAAACCTGAATATAGATCATCTGAATCTGGAGACCGGGCAGGAGACTATTTTGCGTGGAGATATCAAACTACCGGACTTCAGAAGTCTGGAATATGAAATATTTGATGAAGAAATTGAATATTTCCGAACCTCAACTTCAGATATGCGGGCATTTAGATTACCGGACAAAGACGGAGAGCCAAGATACGTGTCGCTGACAGATCAGTTGAAGAGTTTAGGAGAAGTTGAGTTGGAAGACGTTAGATTATTTGGAGCTCTTCAGGATTTTACAGTCTCGTTGGATGAAGGAAGAGCAGACGTTGGGGTAATACAATTACCGTACGGAATTCAGTTTACGTATAATGAAGATGAAGAACTATATTATTTCAATCATTCCGAATACAGCGAGTATGATTTGCGGATTGTTTCTTTTGATTTGGGGAAATTTATAGGAAGGAAAGATTTTGGAAGACTGGAAGGTGATTTTTTCCTTAGTGGAAAGGGACTTTCGGATAAAACGTTTGAATTGTCAGATATTCAGGGAACGATCAGAAAATTTGAATTTTTAGATTACGCATATACAGGAGTAGAGGTAAAGGAAGGCTCATTAAAAAATAATAAATTTGATGGTGTAGTAGAAGTTAAGGATGAGAATCTTGTATTAACGTACGATGGAGCAATCGAGTTCGGAAAACATCAACACATGGACTTTGAAGTAACCGTTGCTAAGGCTGAATTGGATCATTTAAACCTTGTTTCTAAAGATAGTTCTTCTTTTTCAGCAGTTCTTGATGTAGATATTATTGGTTTCGGATTAGATGATTTTGAAGGAGATGTATCTCTGCGGGAAGTAAACTTTAAACAAGGAGGAAAATCATTCGAGATAGACGATTTTGTGGTAAATACAAAAAGAACTCAGGGATCAGATACTTTGCAAATTAACTCTTCTGTCCTGGATGCTTTGGTAATAGGTAAATTACAGTTTTCTGATTTTCTCCAATCATTTAGAAACCAGTTTGCAACTATTTTCCCTTCATTCCTGAATTTACAGAAAAAAGAACAGGTAAGGAAAGTAGAGAATAATTTTGGTTATCAGATTATGATCAAAGAAGCGAGACCTATTTTCGATGTTCTGACTCCGGGCTTTTCACTGTCCGAAAATACGTTTATTAGTGGGAAGTATAACGGAGCGGAAAACTATTTTGATTTGAATTTCTTTGCAGACAGAATCGCTTACAACGAGATGGAAGTGAAAGATGTTACACTGATTCATGACGTAAAAGAAGGGACAATTTATGCCAAGTATGATATTGCAGAGTATAAGTTTAATGATAGTTTGAGTTTCACACACATTGATTTTGAAACCAATGGAACCAACAACCGATTGGATTCGGATTTGTTCTGGGGGGACACAGCTTCTACCAAACACGGTAATATTCAATGGGAAACGACTCTTCCCAGTCCGGATGATATTATTGTTTTGATAGAGTCAGGTGAATTTTACATGAAGAACCAATTATGGCGATTTGAGGATTCAGCCTATATCCATTATGCTCCGTATAACATCATTGTAGATAATCTGACGTTGGAACATGACTTTCAATACGTTTCGTTTGGGGGCTGTATTTCTGATAATCCTGAGGACAAGCTTGATTTTTTCATAAATGATTTTCAGTTATCAGATATCAATGCACTTTTTGAAGGAAAGATAAATATGGAAGGACTACTTAATGGTAGGGGGTATGTGAATGACGTATTCAATACTGTTGGAGTTTTCGGAGAACTGGGAATCGATGATTTAGTTCTGGATAATAACGAGGTGGGCGATATCAACCTGAATTCCAATTACGATAATGAACAAAAGCGATTTGATCTTTCGGGTACACTGTTTTATAAAGATTTACAGTCTGTCGGTTTTGACGGAGAGTATTACATTGCCAGAAAAGACAGTAGTTTGCGGGCAGACCTTGTGTTCAATGAAACGGATATTTCGTTTGTAAATGCATTCTTTGATCCGAAAGTTGTCGATAATATCCGGGGAAAATTGACAGGTAGATTGGCGGTAAAAGGAACAATAGAGGAGCCGGAATTGGATGGGAGAGTGAAATTGAAAGGAGCCGGAGCTAAAGTAGGATTATTAGGGACAGATTATCAGGTACAGGGAGATGTCCTCGCGGATGAATATGGATTTCTTATGCCTGCTCTTCCACTTACAGATGAGGAAGGGAATACAGGAAGTCTTACAGGGTCTATTTTTCACGAGAATTTTAAAGACTGGAACTTTGATGTGTCAATAAACCTGGAGACTGACGGATTGAAAAGAGATCCGTTTGAACCCTGGAAAGAAGTGCCTCTCAAAAAGTTTATGGTTTTGAACACGGCCTATAAAGAAGGGGAACCCTATTACGGGAAAGCTTATGTTACGGGAACAGCAAACATTTTTGGTTACCTGAATAACCTGGAAGTCGCAGTAAACGCCAGAACTGAACGTGGTACATGGATTAATTTCCCGATGTATGGACGGGGAGATATACAGGAAGATGGTTTTATAACTTTTGTCAAGAAAGGAGACTCCTTAGACATGGATATCAAAGACCAGATTGACTTTACAGGGGTATCGCTGGACTTGAACTTTGATGTACAGGATAATGCACAGGTGAAAATTATTTTCAATGAAAATCTGGGAGATGAGATAACAGCAACAGGTTCAGGTCCCATGAGTATTCGGCTGGATGAGTATAACGAGCTTTCCATAGAAGGGACGTACAGAGTAAAGAGTGGAGAATACAACTTTGCAATGGGGCCGATTAAGAAAAATTTCTTTATAGAAGAGGGAGGAACAGTTCAATGGACAGGAGATCCTTATGATGCCAATTTGAACTTGCGAACCTATTATCTGGTCAACGCGAATATCTCAGAGGTGGTTAATGATATGATGGATGTGGAGAGAACCGGAGTGAAGGATGAAATCTATTGTTACCTCGATTTGAAAGAATCGCTTGAAAAGCCACTGATTACTTTTGATATTGCAGCACCAAAGGCACCGGAATACGGAAAAGCCACTATTAACCGAATCAGAGGAGACGAAGATGAATTGAACAGACAGTTTTTCTCATTATTATTGTTCCGAAAATTCCAACCGATCAAGGGGCAGAATACGACCGCTAATAATGCTGCTTTGGAGATTGTATCAAATCAAATTAACTCGATCCTGGATCAGGTTTCGCAGGATTATAAGTTGCGGGTGAAAATGGATGCGGACCAGTTTACGCAGGAAAGTACCTATGAATTTGGAGTTTCCAAAGGCTTTTTGGATGACCGGTTGATTATTACAGGAAGTTTTGGTGTGAACCAGGTACGTGCCGGACAGGAAGAAGGTGCAGCTAATAACTTTATCGGGGATGTGAATTTGGAATACAAACTGAATACATCCGGAACATTCAGGGTAAATGTTTTCAATGAATCCAATCAGTACAGTGTTATTCAGAACAAAAACCTCGGGTTATTCACCCAGGGGGTTGGTTTGCATTACCAGGAATCATTCCGTAATATTGAAGATTTTAAATTAATACAGTACGGATTAGATATTTTCAGACCGATAGATAAACGTAGATTTTTAGGACAGAAGAAAAACCAGGAAGTGCCGATTCCGGCGGAATATCTTAATAAAGAAAAAGGAAAACAGGAAGATGAAGAAGATACTGATAGCAAATAGAGGAGAAATAGCAAGAAGAATAATTCGTACATGTAAACGACTCCAGATTCAGTCTGTAGCAGTTTATTCCGAAGCGGATAGTGACGCTCCGTTTGTTTTTGAAGCAGATGAAGCGTATTGTGTCGGACCGGCACCCTCTTCTGAAAGTTATTTGAATCAGGAAAAATTGCTGGAAATAATCAGGGAAACAGGTTGTGACGGTGTGCATCCAGGATATGGTTTCTTGTCAGAGAATGCAGATTTTGCTGAACGTATAACTCAAATAGGTGTAAAGTTTATCGGCCCCTCGCCCGACGCAATTCGCTTGATGGGGAGTAAGCTGGAAGCGAAAGCAACGGTTATGAATTATAATGTTCCGTTGGTGCCGGGTACAGAATATGCTATTTCAGATCCCGAAGAAGGACGTAAAATTGCAGATGGGATTGGGTATCCGGTATTGATAAAAGCTTCAGCCGGAGGTGGCGGAAAGGGAATGCGTCTGGTAGATGCTTCTGAAGAGTTTGTCGAGAAAATGGCGCTTGCACAATCCGAAGCCCGTTCTTCTTTTGGCGATGATGCTGTTTTTATTGAAAAATTTGTTACCTCTCCAAGGCACATCGAAATTCAGGTTTTTGCAGACCAACATGGAAATGTTGTACATCTGTTCGAAAGAGAGTGTAGTATCCAGAGAAGACACCAAAAAGTAGTTGAGGAAGCGCCTAGTTCCGTACTCACTGAAGAATTACGACAGCAAATGGGACAGGCAGCATGTGACGTTGCTCGCGCCTGTAACTATGAAGGTGCCGGAACCGTTGAATTTCTTCTGGATGCCAATAGGGAGTTTTATTTTCTGGAGATGAATACGCGTTTGCAGGTTGAGCACCCTGTAACAGAAATGATAACAGGGCAAGACCTTGTTGAGTGGCAGATTCGTGTGGCAGATGGAAAGGAGTTGCCGCTACGTCAGGATGAATTACAAATTAATGGGCATTCTATTGAGCTTCGACTCTATGCAGAAGATGCAGCTAATAACTTTCTCCCTAATATAGGTCATTTGAGACGTTACCGACCACCAGTTGGAGACAATATACGTTATGACCATGGTTTCGCAGAAGGAATGGACATACCTATTTACTATGATCCCATGATTGGTAAGTTATGTGTTTGGGGAGAAACGAGGGGTATAGCCATTGAGAAGATGATCGAAGCAATAGAAGATTTTCAGATCAGTGGAGTGACAACGACATTGAATTTCGGTAAATATGTAATGAAACATCCTGCATTCAGAAGCGGAAATTTTGATACTAATTTTGTAGCTACTTATTTTCAGGATCCATCCGTTTTGAATGAAGCTCAGAAAGAAGAAGAAAATGCACTTTCAGCAGCCGCAGATAAAATCTGGGAACAGTTAAAGGAACAGGCTGATAGTAAAGCAGCAACCGAAAAGTTAATTTAAAATTAATTCAGTATTGTGTTTAAAGTTTGTGGAAAATTGATAGCGCTTTTCTTTGAATTTTAGCAATATTACCGCTACTTTTAGCACGTCAAAAAATAAAATAATGAATTTACACGAATATCAAGGAAAATCAATTCTGAAGAGCTTTGGAGTAGGGATTCAGGAAGGAATTGTTGTAGATAATGCTGCTGAAGCAGTTGCTGCAGCTGAAAAACTGACTGAAGAAACCGGTACTTCATGGTATGTAGTAAAAGCACAGATTCACGCAGGTGGTCGTGGTAAAGGTATTGTTACCGAAACACAATCAAACGGGGTGGTTTTGGCGAAAGGCCTTGAGCACGTAGAGGAAAAAGTAAAAGGCATCCTTGGTGGTCATCTTGTAACAGCGCAGACATCTGCCGAAGGTAAAAAAGTAAACAAAGTATTGATCGCTCAGGATGTTTACTATCCGGGAGAATCAGAGCCGTCAGAAATTTATATGTCGGTGTTGATGAACCGTGAGCGCGGACGTAATATTATCATGTACTCCACTGAAGGAGGAATGGATATTGAGGCTGTTGCTGAAAAAACACCTCATCTTATCTTTACGGAAGAAATCGATCCGCGTGTAGGTCTTCAGGGATTCCAGGCGCGTCGTATTGCTTTCAACCTTGGACTTTCAGGACAAGCGTTTAAAGAAATGACAAAATTTGTTGTCGCTCTTTACAATGCGTATGTGGGTTGTGATGCTTCTATGTTTGAAATTAACCCGGTGTTGAAAACTTCAGATAATAAAATTATCGCGGTTGATGCAAAGGTTACGCTTGATGAAAATTCATTATTCAGACACCCTGATTATGCAGCAATGCGTGATAAAACAGAAGAAGATCAAACAGAAGTTGAAGCTGGAGAAGCCGGACTTAACTATGTGAAGCTTGACGGAAACGTAGGATGTATGGTTAACGGAGCAGGTCTTGCAATGGCAACGATGGATATTATTAAGTATTCAGGAGGTAGCCCGGCAAACTTTCTTGACGTTGGAGGTACAGCTAATGCAGAACGTGTTGAAAAAGCATTCCGTATTATTCTGAAGGATCCGAATGTAAAAGCGATCTTGATCAACATTTTCGGAGGAATTGTTAGATGTGATCGTGTAGCGCAAGGGGTAGTTGATGCCTATAAAAATATGGGATCAATTCCTGTTCCGATCATCGTTCGTCTACAGGGAACAAATGCAGAAGAAGCGAAGAAATTAATAGACGATTCAGGATTGAATGTTCATTCAGCTGTTTTGCTTCAGGAAGCGGCAGACAAAGTGAAAGAAGTTCTGGCATAAGTTTATTTTATGTATTTTTGCAGGGTCGGTTTTACCGGCCCTTTTTTATTGAATTATGATTATTTACAAGACTGAAGAGGAAATCGAACTAATGCGTCAGGCGGCCCAGGTGGTGTCGCGTACATTGGGTATGTTAGCAAAAGAAATTAAGCCCGGAGTAACCCCGAAAAAGCTGGACGAAATGGCCGAAGAGTATATACATTCTCAAGGTGCTATTCCTGGGTTTAAAGGGTTGTATGGTTGCCCTTCAACACTATTGACATCTGTGAATGAAGCTGTGGTTCATGGATTACCTACGGACAGACCTCTTCAGGATGGTGATATTGTTTCCGTTGATTGCGGAGCAAAATTAAATGGGTATTACGGAGACCATGCCTACACATTTGAAGTAGGAGAGGTAAAGCCAGAGGTAAAGATGTTACTTAAAGTAACAAAAGAGTGTCTTTATCTCGGGATTGCCGAAGCGAAAGTTGGAAATCGAATCGAAGATATCGGTTATGCAATTCAACAGCACGCAGAAAAACACGGTTACGGTGTAGTCAGAGAGCTGGTTGGGCACGGAATTGGTAAAACGATGCACGAAGATCCACAGATTCCGAATTATGGAAGACGTGGACGGGGTAAAAAGATCCAGAATGGACTGACTATTGCTATTGAACCGATGATAAATATGGGAACACACCGTGTTAGTCAACTGGATGACAATTGGACGATTGTTACACAGGATGGTCGTCCTTCTGCGCATTTTGAGCATGATGTTGCTGTGGTTGATGGAAAACCAGTAATACTATCTACGTTTGATTATATCTACGAAGCATTGGGGATTTCCTCAGAAGACTAAAATGAATGTCATTTGAGAGTAGGATAATAGTAGCTGTTGCGTTAATGTATGCTGTGTTTGGTGTTACACAGTACCTGACGACAGAAGTTTTTATTGCTCCGTTTCTACTGAATGCAACTCTTCTGTTTTTGATTGCAGATTCGCTGTTTATCAAAAGTTTCTTAAAGAATAAAAAGGTTAATGTTGGACTTCTCTCATTTGCCGTGTATGCAACAACCAATCTGTTTAACGATCAATGGTTTATGGCGTTTTTACTCAACTTCGAAGAGTTGAGTACCTGGTTTGATAGCCGTATATATCATATTGTCCGGCTTGTCGGAGTCTCTTTTCTAGTTCTGTCTTTACTAGTCCAATTGTACCATTTAAGACGATCTAAAGCATGGTTTATTGTATTCTTTTTAGTGAGTACTATTTTTGTGGTCAGTCTGTTTTTGGAGACAGTGCTTGCGCCTGAAATCACCGTGTATTTGGTTGGAGGAGTGGCGCTGCTCATGAACTATTTCTTTTTTGAAGACGAACAGCTTCCCCAACCTTTCTTTACAGTTAATTCTCTTTGGTTTTTATTGAGTTTGCTGAATCTTTTTGAATTACTCTCCACTGGAATTTAACGACCGTATCTCAAGGGTCGATTGTATGGCTCTGTGGTCCGATAAAATTTCTTCCTGAATTTTGAAATCAGTAGCATGAAAGCTGGTGTCATAAAAGATAAAATCGATGCGATTGGCAGGAATTTTCCCTGTGTACGTCGTTCCTATTCCATTTCCGGCAATCAGAAAGGCATCAGTATAACGTCCGTAAAATTTATTGTACGTATAGCTGATAGGTGTGTCATTAAAATCGCCGCATATAATCACAGGGTATGGGGATTGCCTACTGTGCTCAAGTATCACTTCCACCTGTTCAACACGTTTTGTATAGGCTGAGAGTAATCTTCCTACAAGACGTTTACTTCGTTCTGTTTTATCGAGTTTAAGATTGTTTGGTTTTTCGGAGAAAAGGTCGTATTCATCATCCTGTATTTGTATACTGCCTATATGTAGATTGTATACACGGAAAATAACAGAATCTTTTTGAATATCCGTGTAAATACAGTGATTACTCGCTACCGAATTGAGCAGGATGTGCCCCGAATTGATAATTGGATACCTGCTGAAAGTGATGACACCGAAATGAGCTTTCCCGTGAGATCCGGAAGTATAACGACCATGTTTATTGGACAAGCCCGTGCGTTTTCTGATCGTTTGGATCGTATTGTAGTCACCGGGATTTTCCTCATAATAGAACTCCTGAAAACAGAGTACATCTACAGGGTTGTTTTCGAGATAAGTATAAATATCATCACGTGTTTCTGTACCTCGCTCAAGCCAGTTGTATACATCAAATAAACGTACATTATAACTCATGACCTGTAAGGCGTTTGTAGATTCAGAGGAGGAGGTAGATTTACTAAATGTAATGAAGCGTGAATGTAGTGGAAAACCAATGATGATAAATACCAGTGATGTAAATACTAGTTTCCATCTTTTTCTGAGCAACCAATAGAGGAAAAGAATCAGGTTGGCTGAAATGATTAAGGGATAAGCCAACCCAAAGAGTGGTACAAAAGAGAAACTTCGGGGATCAGCATAGGAGCTGGCGTAACTAATAAAAAGTGCAGTTGTGGCGACTATCCACAAGATTAGAACAAGCGTGTCCAACGAAAACAGATTGAACTTTTTTGCACTCATTTATTCCTTACTTTGTTTAAACAGAAATTGTTTTTCTTCTTTGGTCAGGCTTTCGTATCCTTTTTTAGAGATCTTGTCCAAGATGACATCAATACGTTCCTGGTTTGCCTTCTTTTCAGCTAAGAATTCTTCGTCTGTTTTTACTCTTGGGTTTCCCGGTTTGGGATTACTTTTAGATGTATTTTTGTATACTTTCATCCGTGGCTTTCGCTTAAACAGATTTCGGATTTGCATCCATTTGCGGTCTCCCCAGATTTCAATTTTTGAAAGAAAATTAGAAGAAGAATGAACGTTTTGGACTGATAAGTAGCCGAGAAGAGCACCTCCAAGGTGGGCAAGGTGACCTACATTGTCATCTTTTGCCAGATTAATAAAATCAAGGGCCATAAATATGAAGGCAAGTACAATAAGAGATATGGGGAATATGCCGAAGAAAAGCACTTTCGCATTAGGGCGATAAAAGGCCACTGCAATAAAAACAGCCATTACAGCAGCAGAAGCACCAATCATTCCTGTTGATGCCCGAAGCATAAAGAAAGGGATGAATTCGTTGGCTGCAATTTGAACAATGGCTCCCACAATTCCTCCGACAAGGTAGGTGTATAATAAACGTCGCTCTCCCAATAAACTTCTGAACAATTGTCCTCCAAAATAGAGAAAAATCATATTGCCCAGAATATGCAGAAGCCCGATGTGGGCAAACATATAGGTGAATAAAGTCCAGGGTTTGAATAAAAGCGAAGTGAAATCTGGAGGAAGGACAAATAAAAAATCCACTATACGTCCGAATATCCCTGAAGTCATAAAGAGCGTATCCAGCAGAAACAGGAGGTTAATCAACAGAAACAAACCAACGTTGATAAACAAAAGCTGAAGGTGAATACCTCCGTACCTGAACTGATATTTTAAATCGTTTAAAAAATTACCTGTCATTGTTTTTCCGTTAGAAAAAGTTTTTCCGGCTTCTTTGCCAGATTTTGATAAGTATAAATCCGGCAACACCTCCTCCGACATGTGCCAAATGGGCAATAGAGCTTCCTCCATTGGTAAAGCTCAGATATAATTCAATAGCCATATATCCGATTACAAGATACTTGGCACGAATTGGAATAGGAGGGAAAAGCAGCATTAATTGTGTATTTGGGAAAAGCATTCCAAAACCGACTAATAAACCGAATATAGCACCGGAAGCTCCTACCATTGGTGTCGCAGCAGACCGATAATAATCCGTTAAAAGAGGATTTACATATTCTCGCATTAAACCAGCTTTAGCATCAGCGATGATCTGTAAATCAATATCTAGCAATGTTTCTTGGGCATTTTGAAACGTATTCAAAATTTCCTGCTTGGTAAGATAAAGCTCATATGTTCCTAATCCTCCGTACAGTAAGTAGGCAGCAATGGCAGTAATTATGTAAAATATGAAATAACGCTTGGGACCCCAGACACGTTCAAGTTGAGAACCAAATACAACCAACGCGAACATATTAAAAAAGATATGCATAAAATTACCATGCATGAAAAAGTAGGTGACAATTTGATAAGGTTCAAAAAGAGGAGAGTTGAAGGTATGTACCCCTAACTCTTGTGTAAGATTGACTTGATTCTCAAATAGAATCGTGGCCAGAAACATCAATACATTGATGATAAGGATGTTTTTTGTGATGTGAGGAATATTCTGGAGCATAATTAAAAGTCGTTCGTTAATTCAAGTAAATCTATTGTTTTTAATACCCGCTTTCCATCTGGTGTAAAACCGGGTTCTTTCGTTTGAAATAATTGCTCAGTGAGATGTAGCATTTCCTCCCGTTGCATGGATTCTCCGTATCGGATAGCTGCAGATTTACTGAGTCGGAGCAATAACGTGTGCGCAAACTCTCCTGCATCAATGTCTTCTACGGATAATTTGTGAATCAGCTCATCGAGAAACTCATCCATATTTTCTTCGCGGATCATGTGCGGAACACCTGTGATGGAAATATGATTTTCTTTCCACTCCCAGTTAAACCCGATACGTTCGATCTGTTTGGCATGCGATTCCCAAAATGACTTTTCTGCGATATTCATATTCTTTTCGATAGGGAATAGCAACTGTTGAGAAGCAATGGGGTGAAGCATAAATTGTTCCATCAGTTCATCATACAGGATGCGGACATGTGCACGATGCTGATCGATAAGGAAAAAGCCGGTTTTTACCGGGCAAAGGATATATCTTTTCTGAAGTTGAATAAATTCTTTTGTATCCGGAGAAACGACAATTTTATCCTCCTCTTCAGTTTCTTCTTTCGGATTTTCATCCGGATTAGGATCAAACTCCATACGTAAAGCTTCCATATCGCGACGCTCTGAAGTACTAACACCATAAGAAGCTTCCCAATCAGACTTGTTGGGTTGTAAAGCACTTTTCCTGGAGGCCGTCCCGGAAGAACTTCTTCCATTCCCCGTCCCGGTTGATGACGTGTCAAACGGGTTATAGTCGGGGTTAACCTGAATAGTGGGAATACGTATAGGTTCTCCCTTTTTAGGTTGGGAATGAGGAAAAGCCATTTCCTGTTCAAAATCCAGTGTAGGTGCAATATTGTATTTCCCTAATGCCTGTCGTACGGAACTTTTGAGTATAGCATAAATAGAACGATCCTCTTCAAATTTAATTTCTGTTTTGGTAGGATGTACATTGACATCAATAGAAGATGGTTCTACATCGAAATACAGAAAATACGAAGGTTGATGATCTTTAGGGATCAGATTTTCAAAAGCAGATTTGATAGCGTGATGAAAATACCGATCTTTAAAAAAACGATTATTGACAAACAGATATTGTTCTCCGGTTGTCTTTCGAGCGAACTCCGGTTTGACAACAAACCCTGAAATCCCAACAATGTCCGTGAATTCTTCTACAGGTACCAACTTGTCGTTCATCGCCTTCCCAAATAAATCAACGATACGTTTTCTGAGATTTTGTGTAGCCGCTAATTTGTGTAGTTCCGAGCCATTGTGATAAAGTGAAAACCCAACTTCAGGATGCACAAGAGCAATCCGCATAAATTCTTCAACAATATGCCTGGTCTCTACCGGATCTGATTTTAAAAAATTTCGCCGGGCAGGGACATTGAAAAAGAGGTTTTTTACGGAGAAGCAACTTCCTTCGGGAACGAGTTCGGGTTCAACCGATTTTATTTCAGACCCTTCTACCGCTATTACGGTTCCTAATTCGCTGTCTTTTTGCTTGGTTTTTAGTTCGACATGGGCAATAGCAGCAATCGAAGCAAGTGCTTCACCCCGGAATCCTTTTGTTTTCAGAGCATATAGATCATCTGCCGAAGATACCTTACTCGTAGCATGTCTTTCAAACGCAAGATGTGTGTCATTTGGCGACATCCCACACCCATTGTCGATTACCTGAATAAGTGTCTTTCCAGCATCTTTAATAACCAGATCTACTTTTGTAGCACCGGCATCAATAGAGTTTTCAATTAATTCTTTTACCACAGAAGCCGGGCGTTGAATAACCTCTCCGGCAGCAATTTGATTCGCAATATGATCCGGTAACAGTTTGATTACATCACTCATGAATTACTCGGATTTAAGTTGTTCAATATAGTTTCCGCCAATATCCAAACCATTAAAGACCAGATAAATCAATCCGAGAATAATAGCCAGAATAATGACAAGGCGTATATTGGAATTTTTGATGTTTTGTTTGTAATCTGTTCCACGAACCCAATTATCACTGATGCGGTCGCGTAATTCAGATAAGCGAACTTCCCGATTTGCTGCTGTATCCGAACTTTCTTTTTCATATTTTTCTATACGAGCGCGCAATTTTTCCTTCCTTTCGTCGTAATAACGAGGGGCATAATCATATCTTCGGTGACCGTTAACCTTCATGAAGGAAAAATTCTTAAAAATCATAATCTATCGTTTATCCCTTAGGGTTCGTACTACAAATTTAATGAACTTGGAGGGGAATAAAAATTCCTTTCACGATGAAATGTGCACAATTTTTGTACCAATTGGGGTAAAGTGCCAAATAGGCAGTGTATTTTTAAAGTCAAATTTGAAAGGATGATGAAGAGAAGAGGTGTTTTTTTAGGATTTACAGGCGTGATCGTCATAACTTTTCTTATACAATCATTACTGTCATTTTCAATCTCTTCAGGTAGAGAAGCAGCCAATGAGAAAGGGCCTGATTTTCTCAGAAGTGGAGAATATTGGGCAGATAGCATCCTGAAGACAATGACGCTCAGGGATAAGGTAGCCCAGTTTTTTATGGTTGCAGCCTGGTCTTCGGGCGAAAAACAAAATAGACAGGAAATCGACCAATGGATCAAAAACCAGCATATTGGAGGAATTATTTTCTTTCAGGGAGATACGCAAAAACAAAAAGAATTAACAGAACACTATCAGTCCATCTCGAAAGTTCCCTTATTAATAGGAATGGATGCTGAATGGGGACCTGCAATGCGACTATCAGATGCAGAAAGGTATCCATACCAATTAACATTAGGTGCAACGAACAACGATACACTCGTGCATGATGCGGGATACTGGATCGGACGGGAATGTGCAGATCTTGGAGTACATATTAATTTTGCTCCTGTTGCAGATGTAAATGTGAACCCGGGAAATCCGGTGATCAGTTACCGTTCATTTGGAGAAAACCCCAGGGAAGTTGCTGAAAATGTGTTAAACTTTTCAGAGGGAATGGAAAAAGGAGGTGTAATGGCTTGTGTTAAGCATTTTCCCGGTCATGGAGATACAGAAACGGATTCGCATTACGAACTCCCGGTTGTGAATCATACAGTAAAGCAATTTCAGGCAATTGATTTTGTTCCGTTCCAGCGTGCGATCAACGGAGGAGTAGCTGCAGTTATGATAGCTCACCTCAATGTTCCTGCATTGGATTCAACCGGAATCCCTTCCAGTTTGTCTGAAAAAGTGATTAAAGGTTGGTTGCGGGATAGTTTGAAGTTTGATGGATTGGTAATTTCTGATGCTTTGAATATGAAAGGTGTCGCAGATCGGTTTGGAAAAGAAGAAGTCGTCCTTCGTGCCTTTTTGGCAGGAAATGATATTTTGTTGTTTCCGGAGAGTGTTGATGCAGCGATTGATGCTATTCTGGTAGCTGTAGAGGATAATAAAATAACAGAGAGTGAGATAGATGATAGGTGTAAGAAAGTACTTAAAGCTAAGTATTGGGCACTCCAACAGCAAAAGAAACGAACAGCAATTACAACAAAAGATCTTCTGAAAGTTGAGTATTTGAAAAGAGCTGTGGCAAAATCTGCTGTCACAGTTATCCGAAATGAAGATAGTTGTATTCCTGTTCTTGACTTTACCAAAAAAACCGGAATTGTTGTTGTAGGGAAAAAAGAGGACGTAGCAGAAAATCGATTACTGGATTATCTCGATGCCAAGGTTTTTTATTTTTCGGATTATTCTCCTGAACGAATGGGAGAAGTACTTTTTGAATATGATCGAGTGATCCACGTGTATATCGCTTCTACCAATCGTCCCGCAGCAGGTTTTGGTTTGCCGGAAGGATGGGATGTTTACCAGCATGGACTTAACCCGGATCGTGAGCATATAGGTGTTTTCGTAGGAAATCCGTATGCGATTACAAAAAAGGAAGCTTTCGATATTTTTGACGGGTTGGTAGTGACATATGAAAATTCGCCGGTTATTCAGGATGTTGCAATTCAGGGGATAATGGGAGCCATAGGTCTGAAAGGACGACTTCCCGTTACCATAGACCAACGTTTTCGAAGAGAAACATCTTTCCGGACAGGAGGTGGAAAAAGAATGTCATTTGTTCTCCCGGAAGAAGTAGGAATAGACAGAGTAGATCTTTCAAAAATTGATTCCATTGCGATAGCAGGAATGGACGAAGGAGCCTATCCGGGATGCCAGATCATCGTTGCGCTGGAAGGGAAAGTAATCTATCGTAAGAATTTCGGACATTATACCTATTCGAATAAAAAAGAGGTGTCGGATCGAACAGTTTATGATTTGGCATCTATAACAAAGGTAGCGGCTACTACGCTTACTCTGATGGATCTGAAAGGGAAAGGGTTGTTTGATTTGGATGCTACACTTGGAGATTATCTGCCGGATATTGTTGGGGGAACAGTGTATGCTAATCTTCAAATGAGAGATATGCTAACCCATCAGGCAGGACTAACTCCATGGATTCCTTTTTATACAAAGACATTAAAGGAGGGGAACTGGAAGCAGGAAATTTATTCTTCTACACCTAAAGAAGGATATGCCACACAAGTTGCTGAGGGCTTATATATTTTAGATAGTTATCAGGATAGTATTTTTGCCAGAATACTGGAGACTCCGTTGAGAAGAAGTAAGGGGTACAGATATTCAGATGTGGGGTATTATTTTTTGAAGGAGATTATTCGTCGAAAAACAGGCGTTACAATCGATCAATATGTCCGGGATCATTTTTACACCCCAATGGGAATGTCTGCCATGACCTATCACCCTCTCCGTAAAATGGATGGAAAAATGATTACACCTACAGAGAACGATAAAATTTTCAGAAAACAGATGATCCGGGGATATGTGCATGATCAGGGGGCGGCAATGCAGGGTGGTGTTGGTGGTCATGCGGGATTATTCTCGAATGCTATGGATGTAACCAAGTTAATGCAAATGTTTCTGGATAGTGGAAGATTTGCTGGTAAACAATTGCTTGAAACACAAGTCATAAATGAGTTTACAAGTTGTCCGAATTGTTCGACAAACAGAAGAGGGATAGGTTTTGACAAACCGGTTCGCAGTTTGTCCGGTGGACCGACATGTGAATTGGTTTCATTGGATAGTTATGGTCATACTGGTTTTACAGGTACAATGGCATGGGCTGATCCTAAATATGGAGTTAATTATGTCTTTTTATCAAACCGGGTATATCCGGATGCTGAAAACAAGAAATTACTAAGTTTGTCAACACGAACAGAAATACAACGCGTCATATACGAAGCATTGAAAAAAAAGAAAAAATACATTTTCACAAACGAACAATAACAGAATGAAAATAGGAATGGTTTTATACCCGACATACGGAGGTTCCGGGGTTGTGGGGACGGAGTTGGGGATTGCTTTGGCAGCAAAAGGTCATGAGGTGCATTTTATAACCTATTCCCAACCTGTTCGCCTGGATGGGTTGACAGAGAATATATTTTATCACGAAGTAAGCGTAAGTAACTACCCACTTTTTGAATACCAACCGTATGAAACCGTATTGGCTTCGAAATTGGTGGATGTAGTAAAATTTGAAAATCTGGATTTATTGCACGTACATTATGCAATTCCGCATGCGTCAGCTGCCTATATGGCACAACAAATTCTGAAGTCGGAAGGGGTTGATATCCCGTTTATAACTACTTTGCACGGTACAGATATAACCTTGGTGGGAAAAGACGCTTCTTTTGCTCCGGTTATTCGGTTTTGTATTGAGCATTCAAATGCTGTGACGGCTGTTTCTGAAAGTTTGAAACAAGATACTATCCGTCACTTTAATACATCACGGGAAATTGAAGTGATTCCAAACTTTATTTGTCCGGATGAATACCAGATTCCGCGTGATATGGAGATGCGTAGAAAATATGCGAAGGATGAAGAACCGATTCTTTGTCACATCTCTAATTTCCGAAAAGTGAAGAGGGTAGAAGATGTGGTGCGCATATTTAAAAAAGTGAATGATCAGATTCCTAGTAAGCTGCTGCTGGTGGGAGACGGACCAGAACGTTATAATGTTGAGATGTTGTGCCGGGAATTAGGAACTTGTGACCGTGTGATTATGCTGGGGAAATTGCAGGTGACACATAAACCGCTTCGGATTTCAGATCTATTCCTGTTACCATCGCAAACAGAAAGTTTTGGCTTGGCGGCGTTAGAGGCTATGGCAGCAGGTGTACCGGTGGTTTCTTCTGATACAGGAGGAATTCCTGAAGTTAATATACATGGAGAAACCGGATTCCTTGCTGATGTAGGGGATGTTGACGCTATGGCTGCTTATGCAATTGAGATTTTGAAAGATAAAGAGAATCATAAAAAGTTTGTCGGTAATGCGCTCAAACGCGCTGAGTACTTTTCCATCAGAAATATTCTTCCCATGTACGAATCTTTATATACAAGTGTCTTGAAAAAACAGCAATAATTTGATTAATAGGGGATTGGTTTAGGTCTAACAATTATTTGAACAAGTTTAACGTTGGGTTAATACGCTGATAGTATTCTTTGCCGTAATTTGTCTAGAAAATTGGTGATGTCCTCCTTGATGGTTCGCAATCGCGTTCGCTGAAACCATTACCGGTTAATTATGGATGCACAATAATTAAAATTCAGATAAACGTGCATCATAAAATGTGTGTTATGAAAGTTTTTGCATTCATTGCGGCTTTTTTATTTGTTAGTTTTTTTGGGTTTGGACAAGGAAACTGTGTAGAGGAAACGTTTACAAGTAATACTGCTCCAAGTGGATCTTACGGCGCTGGAAGTTACACAGGTGATTCAGGTTCAAGTTGGGAGTATTCTGAAGCTCGGAGTGTAACTTCAGGTCATAATATCACGGGTACATCATTAGGTTTTGGTTCTAGTGGATCAAGGTACGTTTCTACAACCTCAAATGGAGGTGTAGGAAGTATTACTTTTAGTATTCGTTCATATTTTACAGGAGGTGGTGCTGCAGATCGTACTATAGAAGTACGGGTAGCGGGTATTTCACAAGGTAGTTTTACGTTAACATCGATGGGTGTCACTGAAACACACACGATACCTAATATTAATGTTTCAGGAGTTGTATTAGTCGAGTTTAGATCGGTTGGTTCACGACAAATTGTTTTAGATGATGTTTCTTGGACGTGCTATTCAAATACGACTCCTGGTAATACGATAGATGTAAGCTCTATTTCATCTGCACCATTTACAGTAAACTGTACTACGGCAGCATCAGCATCAGGTACAGTAAACTTTACGTCCACAGGTACATTTGGAGGTACGAATGTGTATACAGTTCAGCTGTCTGATGCAACCGGAGATTTCTCTGCACCAACGAATATTGGTTCACTTTCCTCAACAGCAAATACAGGAACCATTTCGGTTACAATTCCCGAAAGTACAGCAAGTGGTACGGGATATCTTGTTCGGGTTGTTTCTTCAGATCCTGTGGTGGAAGGAAATGTAGTAAGTTCACCTTTTGAAATCATTCAGGATGAGCCTTGCTCTGCTAGCGGTACACCTTGTGTAGAGGAAACTTTTTCAAATATTCCTGCCAATGCATCGAGTTATGGAACAAGAATCTGGACAGGGGATAACGGGTATCAGTTTACAGCAACCGATGCCAGAACAGACCAGTCTATAAATGGGAGATGTATTTTAGTGAGAAATGGTTCGTTGTCAGCAACCGGAATTCCAAATGGAATTGGTTCATTAACCATAACAACAGAACGAATATTTGGGTCTAGCGGGAGTGGAAATCTTACGATTACGATAAATGGTATTAATGTAGGTACTGTTCCTTATGACGGAACGGTACAAACGACAACGATTTCGGGCATTAATATCACCGGAACGTTCGATATTGAAATCATCACACCGGGAAATGGTGATCGTATTGGTATAGATGATTTATCATGGACTTGTTTTGCGACTTCCAATACAATAGATGTAAACTCAATCTCTTCTGTACCATTTACAGTAAATTGTGCGACAACAACAAGTGCTACGGGTACTATAAATTACACTTCTACAGGAACATTTCATGTAACAAACGTCTATACGGTTCAACTGTCAGACGCTTCCGGCGGATTTTCTGATCCGATTGTAATTGGTTCATTAACTTCGGATGCCAATTCCGGAACCATTTCGATTACAATTCCTGAAGATGTCGCAAGTGGAACAGGGTATTTGGTGCGAATAGTTTCTTCAAATCCTTATTTGGAAGGAAATGCACTGGGAACGGCATTTGAAATCATTCAGGAAGAACCCTGTGCTGGTGGTTTACCTAATTGCTCTGTTCCTGTTTGGTTTGAAGATTTTGAGTCGTATACAAATGGGGAGGCAAATCCGGCTAGTTTGAAATGGACCACAACTGCGGGGAACTGTGATGGAGAAGGTGCTCCCGGAGCTGAAAATGGAAATTATTGGGGAGTAGAAGATGGTGAGTTCAGAGTGAACGATATTGAAGGTATAACCTGTTGCTCAGGAGCAGAAGGAGAGAGCGATAATGTCTTTTTAACTGAGAGTATTGATATCTCCGGGATAACAGAACTGTCACTTTTTATCTCAAGTAGAGTAGCAGGTAATGTAGAGTGTGCTTCTTGTGGTTCAGGAGGAGATTACTTTGATGCTCAGTACAGTATTGATGGAGGTACATGGGTTTCTTTTAGTACAATTTGTGGTGCATCCTCCAGCTATACTCAATCAGACTGTATAGACGCATCGTTAGGTTCCAGTTTACAAATCCGAATTATAGTTGGTAATCAGGCGAATGATGAAAATTATTACTTTGATGATATTTACGTTTGTCCGGTTTCCTGCGAGGTAATATTACCTGTATCTCTTGTGGATTACTACGCAACACCTTTTGAGAGGGAAGTTGAATTAAACTGGGTGACAGAAAGTGAACTCAATAATGAATCGTTTACTATTCTTCATTCGACGGACGGGTATCAGTTTCAGGAAATAGCTGAAATTGACGGAGCGGGAACTTCTTCACAACGAAATAAGTACAGCTATATACATAAACGTCCGTCTAACGGAATCAATTATTACAAATTACGTTCAAAGGATTATGACGGAACAGCTTACAATAAGGGTATTGTATCGGCTCTTGTTGAAACAAACGGATTAATGTATGATGAATTGTTAGGAGTAGCCTTGTTTGAAGTAGCATCGGATTTTACGGTATATTCTCTGGAAGGTAAATTGGTTGGAGAATACGCCAATACAAATGAAGTACCATTAGCGATACCAGGTTTATTTTTTATTTATGATACCAAACAAGGAGTGAGCTATAAAGTAGTGGTTCCTTAATGTTAAAGCAGATTATTGCAGCTACTAATTGATTTCTTTTAGCTAAGAACGATCATAAAAAAACGGGTTAACATTGTTAACCCGTTTTCGTTTTTTATTTAATGTTGTTCAGCGTAGATTTTATCTACAAGGTGTGCATATTTTTCCAGTATTGCTTTTCGTTTGAATTTAAGAGTAGGAGTTAGCTCTCCTGTTTCTACCGTCATTTCCATCGGAAGTAATTCGAACTTTTTAATTTGTTCAAAACGACCAAAATCTGTATTGAAAAGAGAAATTTCTTTATCTATACGCTCTATAACCTCCGGTGATTTAATCAACTCTTCGTTGGTTGCCCCAACTTGAATGTTTTTCCTTCTTGCCCATTCCCGGACAAAATCGTAAGAAGGTACAACAAGAGCAGCAGGGTGTTTTCTATTTTCACCGATAACCATAATCTGTTCGATAAATCGCGAAGCTTTAAACTTATTCTCCATAACCTGAGGAGCAATATATTTACCTCCGGAAGTTTTGAAAATTTCTTTTTTGCGATCGGTAATCTTAAGGAACTTATTATTTACCATTTCACCAATATCTCCGGTGTGGAACCAGCCATCCGGGTCAATTGCTTCACGGGTTTTTTCTTCGTTTTTGTAATACCCCATCATAACGCTTGGTGCTTTTACAAGAATTTCTCCGTCATCTGCGATTTTAACCTCAACATTATGTAAAAGAGGTCCGACAGAACCAAACATAACTCCCCGTTGCAAACAATTTACACTAACAACGGGAGATGTCTCTGTCAATCCATAACCTTCCAGAATTGGAATTTGTGCAGCATGGAATATTCGAGCTAATCGGGGTTGAAGAGCAGCGCTACCAGATGCTATTGCGTGTACATTTCCACCTAATGCTTCTTGCCATTTTTTGAAAATTAACTTTCGGGCTAACCATAGTTTAATAGAATACCAGAAAGATTTACCTTCCAGTTCAAATTCTTCAGCCACTTCAACCGCCCAGAAAAATAGTTTTCTTTTAATCCCCGTTAGCTCTTCTCCTTTAGCTATGATTTTATCATATACTTTCTCAATTAGTCTCGGTACAGCGGTGAATATGTGGGGTTGAACCTCGCGTATATTATCTCCTATCGTATCCAAAGATTCTGCATAATAAATGGAAGTACCGATGTACATATACAAATAATGAAGCATTCGTTCGTATACATGACATGCGGGAAGAAAGGTAAGTGCTCTGCAATTGGAATCTGCCGGAATTCGAGGTATACACCCTTCAACATTTGACAGAATATTTCTGTGCGAAAGCATGACCCCTTTTGGCTGTCCTGTAGTCCCTGAGGTATAAATCATAGTTGCCAGGTCTTCGTATTCAATGACATCCATTCTTTTTTGAACCTCTTCATCGGCTACCGAATCGGCTAATTTTTCCAATTCCGAAAGATTGGGATTGGAACTGATTAAATCAAAGGAGTAAATATGTTTCAGAAAACTAAGCTCTTCCTGTAGAGGATTAATTTTATCCGCAATTTCCTGATTACCGACGAAACAAACCTTTATTTCTGCGTTAGTAAAAATAAATTTGTAGTCAGAAGTTGAAATATTGGGGTAAATAGGAACGTTAATTGCTCCGACCTGTTGAATAGCAATGTCCAATAAATTCCATTCAACCCGATTGGGGGAAACCAATGCGACTCTGTCTCCGGCCTGAACCCCCAATGCAATCAGGGCGCGTGAGATACGTCTGGATTTGTCAATAAAGTCCTGAATAGATGTGGGAATCCACTTACCATCAATTTTCATTGTAAAAGCATCACTCTTCGGATATTTCTGTAACTGATAGTAGGGGATATCAAAAAGCCTTTTTGGTTCTTCCATAATAGCAAAGTTTTGCCCTTAATTTAGTAAAAAATACGCTCAGAAGCCTTTTTGTAAAGGATATTTCAAAAAAAAATAAAAAAGTTTTACCCCTTAATGTATTGTAAATGTTGTATTTTGTATGAAATTGTATAAAAATATATTTAGGGGTGTAACTTTAGGACGGTCCAAATTGTTTTAGGGTTGTAACAGGAAGAAGTTGACAAGAAAAGAGTACAATAAAACGGTGGATATGTATTCCGGAAGGCTTTTCGGGTATGTATTAAAGTGTCTCCAGAATTCGGAAGACGCAAGTGATATTGTACAGGATGTTTTTGAACGACTTTGGAATCACCGTAAAAATGTTGAAGTAGAGAAAGCCAAAACCTGGCTGTATACTACGGCTCATAATGCATTGATAAACTTCGCCAAAAAGAAGGCAAGAATGGATTTGTACGGTGATAATCTTCCTGAACGCTCGCAGGAAACGGAGAGTAGGTTTGAGATGAAAGAGATTGTGGATCTGGTTATAGATACCTTACCACCACTCCAGAAATCAATCCTTTTGCTTCGTGATCTGGAAGGGTATCATTACGATGAGATAGGAGAAATGTTATCTATTTCTGATTCTCAGGTGAAAGTATATCTGTTCCGTGCGAGAAGAAAAATGAAGCAACAATTGAAGGAATTTACCGTTTTATATGATGTCTCCGAACAAGGCTAATATTGATCAGTGGCTGTTTGACTATTTTGAGGGAAACCTTGATGCCGGACAGGAGGAAATGCTTGAGCAATTCCTAATGGATCATCCTGAGTATGATGCAGACATGGAAGCCTGGGGAGGTGCAAGAGCCGTTTCCGGAGTAGATACTTACCAGAATAGTGAACGACTTAAAAGACGTGTTGCTATAGTGCCTTTGTTTACAAGGTGGGCAGCCGTTTTCATTCTACTACTTTCATTTGGGGCCGGATTATACTATGTTAATCATCTCAAGTCTGATGTGAAATATTACTTCGTTCCTCTTTCAGATGCATACTTTTCAAATGATTCAGGATTATCACTGGTCTCAGTAGATCAGAAAGAGGAAGAAGTAAGTGAAGTTGAGCAAGACCGTGAAGGGCAATACCTTTTGGTGGAACATTCTGAAAACACTTCGGAAGTCAATAACTCGATGAGTACAAATAATATGGAGGCTGCTACTACTAGCCGATTTGATAATTATGCGGGCTCATCAGCTCCGGTTGCTGAGCCTGTCATAATTAACTCCTTAGAATTAGATGAGGTGCCGGATCAGATAGCTGCAACTTTGAAAGAGCCTCCCGTTCAAATAATAGTGAATAAGGATGCTAGTGAAGAGTCTGCAGTTCATGAAAAAGAAAATACAAAATCCAAAGGTGGTGCTTTTAAGGATTTCTCCCGTTCTGTGAAACGAATTATTCATTCTGAAATTGGCTTGATTAATTTAAGAGATCCTAATTATCTGTTGCCGGGAAGTATTGCAAATGATATAAACTTCGGTCATACGGGATCATTATTAGCAACGAGAGTTTATTCCAATACGATTCTTCAGTGGCCCGGAAGAACCGGACAGACAGTGTCTATGCAGGCTGGTTTTGATACATATGCCAGTAGTTTAGGTGGTGGAATAGGTGTACAAATGAATTACTCTAATTATGAGGCCGGGATGTTCGAATCTTACGAAGGAGCAATTACATATTCACCAAAATTTAAATTGAGCAAAAATATAGTGCTGGAGCCTGCTCTTCGTTTTAAAATGGGAACCCGTTCTTTAAATCCGGATAGAATTGTACCGGGAGCAGAGGTAGAATGGGAAAGAGGTAACAGAACAACCCTATTTCCTGATGGAGAAAAGCCGAATGGTGAACGTGTTTTTTATAGGGATATGGGGTTAGGGATTCTGTTAAATACAAAATGGGCATATGTTGGAGTGAATGTAGATAATATCCTTCGACATGCTAATCCGATTTATGTTAATCCCGGAGTAGAGGGAGACAATAGAGCAAAGTTGAACTTTACAGCTACAGCCGGAACAGATTATGAATCCTTTAATAAAAAGACTTCGCTGTCGACTTATTTGTTGTACAGAAACTACGGCGATGTAAATGAAGGGTGGTTAGGAATGAATTACCGTTATCGATTTATGACTGTTGGAGCAGCGATTTCAACAAATGCAGATCCTGTTGCGTCTATTGGTTTATCGTTTGATCGTTTTCGATTGGTTTATTTTGCCGATTATTCAAAAAATTCACTTAAAGGAAAAAGAATGCTGAGTCACCAGCTTAGTTTGCGATTTACTTCGAAACCAAATAAAAACAGCCGAAAACTAATGTACTAAACTAAAAAAGAAAATGAAGAAGTTATTAGCCATATTGTTTATTAGTGCAGGAATCTTTTCCGGGTATTCGCAAGACCCCATATTTACACAATTCTATGCAAATCCTTTGTATCTGAATCCTGC
>NZ_CFIGVI010000025.1:0-39027 GCF_984588085.1 Wandonia sp. | reverse complement strand
TAAATTCCCCACAACAATCCATATTATTCAGAGATATTGCTTTTCTTTAGTGTAAATAGCAGTCAAAAAGTAGAAACATGGCAAAAGCAATTCAGGATCTGTACCCCGAAAATTTATCACATTGTTATGGTTGTGGGCGAAATAATCCGGAGGGGTATCAACTTAAAACCTATTTGGTAGGAAATGAAACACGAGCCACATTTACTCCCGAGGACAAATATACGGCCATTCCGGGGAGTGTTTACGGCGGACTGATAGCGTCTTTGCTGGATTGTCACGGAACTGGATCTGCTGCGGCATTCCTGTGTCAGAAAGAAGGAATTTCACTTGAGGTTGGTCCCATTCCCGTTCGTTGTGTTACCGGTTCCCTGAAAGTGGATTTCAAGGCCCTCACACCCATGGGAGAGGAGTTGGAATTAAAAGGTATACTCAGAAGTATTGAAGGACGGAAAGTTTGGGTAGATATGACATTAAGTGCACGCGGTGTGGTTTGTGCAACCGGAGAGATTTTAGCCATTCGCCTGAAGGAAGAGTAGGGAGTGTGTTCGTTTCTTCTTTTCGAAATCAGAAAGGATGGAAAAATACAACAACTCCCCAAAGCACACACTGTTTGGGGAGTCGTCAGAAAGGTTAAACAACTTCAACCTTCACAATTTCAATTTTTCGGGTTCCCTCCTTGAAAGGCCATTCGATTACATCTCCGGTTTTGCGACCTACCGTTGCTAAAGCAATAGCAGAAGCGATAGAGAATTTCCCTTTACTCGGTTTGGATTTTGTCGTTCCTACAAACAGGTATTCGTTTTCTGTTTGGGAAGCATGATCCCGGATCGTAACTTTTCGGTTTACGTTTACAATATCATCCGGAAGTTCTTTTCGGGTTACCTGTATTGCCGTTTTTAATTCGTTTTGGAGTAATTCTTCTTCAACCGGTGTTACACGTTTTTTCCGAAGAAGTTCCTTGACCATATCATAAATTCCTGTAGTTAAAATTATTGGTTCTGCCATGATGCTTTCATGTTGTGAAATCTTTTTGACCTGTACTTTCGACCCGCACAATAAAAGTGGTACGCGACAAACGTTTACTGCAAAGCACACCTGTAAAGAAGATTCCGTTATATTGAATTGAAAAAATGGTTCTGAAAATGATCCCTGTCCGGAGTCGTGACAGGGGCTACCCAACAAATTCTTTAGAACTTTTCAGGAACATGTCATCATGTAAATAGGCTAACGATGGCAAAAGGCCTTTTCTGAAATTCACGGTATGTACCAAAAGGTTTTTCATCGTACCTACAAAATTACAGCTTATTTTCTATATCCCCAAACTGATCCGGGAAAGAAAAACGTTAGCGCAACACTGAAATATGACCGCGGAATAATCGCCATTCGCCATTCATATCCATCAATTCAACCTGCCAGATGTAGACACCATCCTGAACCGGAGTTCCGTTATAGGTTCCATCCCAGTAGTCATCCTGTTGATTGGTTTTAAAAATCACTTCCCCCCAGCGGTTAAAGATTCGGATTTCGAAGATCGTAGTAGCTTGTACTGCCCATTCGAAAGAATCGTTCATGCCGTCACCGTTGGGTGTAAAACTATTCGGGGCAAAGAATGAGAAAAATTCCG
Source organism: Wandonia sp. (assembly GCF_984588085.1). NCBI lineage: Bacteria > Pseudomonadati > Bacteroidota > Flavobacteriia > Flavobacteriales > Crocinitomicaceae > Wandonia > Wandonia sp. Next base: position 37,403 of record NZ_CFIGVI010000025.1, on the reverse strand, counting down.
TTACTTCGATCGTCTGATAAGCCGTATCAATGCAGCCGTAATTGCTTTTTACAATTTGCATGATAGAATAAACACCTACTTCCTGGTACGTGTGAGTCGGGTTACCGGAGTTACTGTAATAACCGTCTCCAAATGCATATTCCCAGTCCAGTGCCCCTACCGATTCGTCAGTTACCTCAATATGAGGGAAAGCAATTGAGGTAACTGCTGGAGTTACACTAAAGCCAGCTTGTGGTTTGGGGTAAACATCAATTGAAAAAGGCATTGGCATGACAAATTCACAGTCTGTGCTTGTGACAACAGTCAGTTCCACATCATAACTTCCCGGGTCAGAAAAGGTGTGTGCGGGACTTTGTACAAAGCTGTAATAGCCGTCTCCGAAATCCCAGTGCCAACTGATGATAGTTGCAGCTCCAGAGGTGGTACTTTGATCTGTAAATTGTACTTCTACCGGCTGACAACCTGCCGTTCGGTCGGGTACAAAATTGAAGTTAACTACCGGGTGAAGATTGACCTGCTGAACTAATGTATCTGTACATCCTTCATCAGAAGTGACGACCAGCTGAACATCAAAGTTATCGGCATATTCTTCAAAAGTATGTTGAGGATTCGGACTGGACGAAACCGCCTCGTTAGTACCGAATATCCATTCCCAGGAGACAATCTGACCATTCGAAAGTGTGGAAAGATCGGTGAATGAGGTAGCTTCTCCCCAACATTCAGTTGTACTGTTAAATGCAGCAGTAGGAGAAGGGTAGACAGTTACCGTTTGAGAGACATTTGCTGAGCAGCCGTCACCGGAAGTCACCGTTAGTGTAACTGTGTACGTACCGTCATTTGCATAAGTATGTACCGGGTTTTCCAGTACAGAACCGTTTCCGTCACCGAATGTCCATGCCCAGGAAGTGTTAGTTCCCGGAGAAAGATTTGTAAAACGGGTGGTCTGACCTTCACAGGCAAGTGTAGCTGAAAATGCCGGAGCAGGATTCGGATTGACAGTAATCTGTTCTGTAGTAGTATTGCTACAACCGTCCGAAGAAGTCACCGTAAGTGTGATAGTGTACGTTCCGGTCTGGGCATACTGATGTGTTCCAGTGGCTGTAGAATAAAGTGTCCCGTCACCCATATCCCAATTGTAAGTTGTGATAGTACCGTTGTTGGCTACACTGTTATCAGCAAAATTAAATGTACCACCTTCACAAACAGCAGTAGGAATTGTCATTCCTGCAGTTGCCTCTTCATTTACCGAAATAATATGGAACGTTTGATCGTTACAGATGCCTTCTCCTCCTACAACAAGTAAAGTCACAATGTAATTCCCCGGAGAAGTGTACGTATGTTGTTCTACTGCTCCACCGTCAACAATAGTTCCATCGCCAAAATCCCACACCCACTGAGTTGGATTTCCGGTTGATTGATCTGTAAAGGTGGTGGGGGAACCAAAACAAACAACATCTGAAGAAAAGTCAGCCGTGGGAATTTCAGAAACATGAACGGGAGCAACAATACTGGAATCACATCCATTCACATTCGTAACCTGAAGAGTTACGTTAAATACGCCCGGAGTTTGATAAATATAGGTGGGGTTTTCAGCAAACGAGGTATTCCCGTCTCCGAAATCCCAGAACCATTGCGCAATGGGTGCAGTATCTGTTGTATTATTCGTGAAAGTAGTGATATTGAACAAACAAACAGTATCCGCTGTAAATGCAATTTGAGGGATAGTGTACACCTCGATTGTTTCTTCAAGCGTATCTGCACAACCGGCTGAATTTTCGACAATAAAAGTAATAGGATACGTACCTCCCACACCATAGGTATGCGAAGGGTTTTCAGAGGTTATTTCAGGAGTCCCGTCTCCGAAATTCCAGGAGAAATTGATGGGAGAACCGGAAGAAGTATTCGTGAAATTCACCTGACTTCCGGCACAAACAGCTGTATTGTTAAATGAAGCAACAGGCTGAGGAAGTACCAGAACATCCTGAGTTTGTTCATCCGTACAACCAAAACTGTTTTCAACGATTAGAGAAACAGCAAAAGTACCGTCCGTACTAAAAGTATAAGTTGGATTTTGTTGGGACGAGGTACTACCGTTATCATCATAATCCCATGACCAGCTAACAGCGTCTGTAGAAAGATCCGTAAACGAGGTTAAATATGAAAAACAGGAAGTATCGGCTTCCCAGTCAGCTATCGGATTAGGACGAATAATAACCGTTTGTTCCAGTGTATCTTTACAGCCATGAATATTGGTTACAATTTGTGCGACAGAAAAGCTCCCGTCGGAAGTGTACAGATGCGTGGGAGAATCAGCCCCCGTAGTAACTGTTGTACCATCTCCCCAATTGTATTCCCAATCTATTGCATCTGTAGAAAGATCGGTGATTTGGGTAGCGGTATGGAGACACACTGTATCGAATGTGAAGTTGGCAACCGGTAAAGGATAAACCTCAACAGTAATCAAAGTAGTATCGCTACATCCAAACGCATTTTCAGTTACCAGCCGGACATCATAAAGACCAAAATTAGTGTAAGTGTAAACCGGGTTTTGTAAAGTCGAAGTTCCTGTTCCGTCACCGAAATCCCAGTTCCATTGAACAGGATTTCCTGTTGTCTGATCTGTAAAGGAAGTTGCTTCTTCCAAACAGATGGTAGAAGCAGAAAAGTTGGGACTGGTTCTGGGGAAAGAGGTTACCGTTTGTGAGATCGTGTGGCTACATCCGGAGCTTGTAAATGAAGTAGTTAATGTAACTGTATAATCTCCGTTCGTAGTATACACCACCCAAGGATCAGTAGCTGTAGTTGTTTGTCCGTTTCCGAAATCCCATGCATAGCTATCCGGATTCCCCGTTGTCTGATTGATAAAGAAAGTGGTGTCGTTTTGACACACATCCGTGAACGTAAAGTCGGTTACGGGAACTTCGGTGATGGAAACCGTTTGTACCAGTGTGTCCGAACAGCCAGATCCTCCGAAAGCAACAAGCATAACTGAATAATCTCCCACTGCTGTGTATGTATGTGTAGGATGAGTTGCTGTACTGACCGGACTCCCATCTCCAAAATTCCATTCATAAGCTACTGTAGCACCACTGGTCAGGTTATTAAACTGCGTAGCATCTCCCAAACAAAAGTTGGCAGCAGAAAAATCAGCAGTCGGAACTGTATTTACCAGAACGGATTGTGCAATTGATGAGCTACAGGAAAAGCTGTTTTCGACGTTTAATGAAGCGGTAAATGAACCGGCAACCGTATACTGATGCAGAGGATGTTGATCAGAGGATGTGTTTCCGTCTCCAAAGTTCCAACTCCAGGAAACCGGATTGCCGGTACTTTCATCAGTAAACTGCGTACCATATCCCAAACATTCGGTTGTATTGCTAAACAATGCTTCAGGGATAGGATCTACAACAATTTCGCGGGAAATTACATCCATACAGCCAAAAGTAGTTTCAACCTGAAGTGTTACTGTATAGGTTCCCGGTGTGGTATAATTATACGAAGGTGCCGTGGCAGTTGAAGTGTTTCCGTCTCCGAAATCCCAGCTATAATTATTGGCTCCTATGGATGAATTAATAAGCACCATTGTTTCATTCAGGCAGATTGTGTCTTCCACGAAGTCAAAGTCTGCAACCGGAAGTGGATTTACAATCACCTGACGTGTCAGTGAATCAGAGCATCCCGAACCGGAAGTTACCGTCAGGGTAATGTCATAAATACTGTCATTGGTAAGCGCGACAAAAAGTTCATCCGAAGGAGTATAGTCGGAAGAGGTATTTCCATTGTCAAAGTCCCAGGTAAATGTTTCCGTTCCGTTATCAGGGGAGGTGTTGGTAAAACTTACTGTCAATGGATTACATCCACCTGACGGATTGGTTGTAAAAGCAACAACCGGAAGCGGATATACATCAATATATACCGTATCTGCTGATGTACAACCGTTTTGTTCTACCTGTATAGAAATGGTTTCCGTTCCCGCAGCACTGAATTGTACAGTTCCTGGATCAAAAGCAGTTGATGTAGCGGGGGAAGCATTGGTGCCAAAACTCCAGGAGTAGTTGGCTCCCGAAGTTGAATTGTTGGTAAATGTCATATCCAGAATCTGACATCCGTCCGGAGCATCGGGGGTAATATCAGCTACAGGGTAAGGATGTACAGTTACCGTTTGTTCAAGGGTATCATTCGGACAATAACCTGCTGCGATTAATTGAATGGTATAAGTCCCGTCCGAAGCATAGTTCAATACATGAGGACCTGCAGTTGTGGCGATACTTCCGTCTCCAAAATCATAATTCCATTGTAAATTTTCGCCCAGAGAGTTGTCGGTGACAGTGATGGCATCGCCCAGGCAAACTTCATTAGGGAATACGGTGAAATCTGCCTGATTCGGAGGATGGACGATAACGGTTTGATCCATGGTTTCTGTTCCGCATGCCCCGGTTACAACGAGCTCGATGATGTGTGTTACCGAAGATGATCCGGGGACTTCCGTAAATGTTATCGGTGCAGGGCTTTGCTGATTTGAATAAAAGCCACCGTCGACCGTCCATTCATACGTCAGACCCGTACCCGAAGAGTTATTGGCTAAAGAAACCGTAACGGGAGAACACCCTTCCTGTGGTTCGGGAATCGTGAAATCAATTACAGTTAAAGGATCGATAGTTACAATTGTTTCAAGTGTATCTCTACCGCAATATCCGTCAGCTATAAGCTGTACCGTATAGGTCCCTGGGGTTGCATACGTATGTGTATGTGGTCCTTGTGAATTGGATGTAGCTCCATCTCCAAAGTTCCATTCCCAGGTCAGATTTTCACCGAGAGAGGCATCTGTAAAGGTGAAACTGTCTCCTTCACAAACACTGGTTGCAGACGTCGTGAAATTAGCTTCTGTAGGTCTATGGACAATAATTGTATCCTGAAAAGTCTCGGTTCCACAGGCACTGTTTACAGTCAGTCGGATAATATGGTTAACAGGAGTATTTCCAGGTGTTTCTGTGAAAGTGATAGGCGGAATAGTTGCCATAGTTCCCGAATTGACTCCGTCTACTGTCCAGTTATAACTTAAGCCAACACCAGTCGAGTTGTTTTGAAACTCAACAGTCAGAGGAGAACAGCCTTCATCTGGTGTAAGCAACGAGAAATCAGCCACCGTTAGCGGATTAACAGTAATTGTATGTTCTACTGTATCCGGACCGCAGTATCCGTTTGCAATTAGTTGTACGGTATAGGTTCCCGGAGCTGCATACGTAACACTTCCCGGAGTACTGCTCGTTGAAGTGGTACCATTACCTAAATCCCATTCGAAAGTCAGGTTTTCACCCAGCGACTGATTCGTAAAAGAAACAGCAGTTCCCAGACAAACAGTTGTTGCTGATGGCGTAAATCGGGCGAGTGTCGGACGATGTATAGTAATGGTTTCTGCATCCGAGCTGCTACCACATTGATTTCCTACCGTAAGACTTATATTCTGTGTGACAGGAGTATTTCCTGCCGGATATGAATACGTGAAGGGACCTATATTCACGGCGCTGCTATAGTACGAGCCATTGCGATACCAACGGTAATAATTTATATTTCCGGTTGACAAATTATCAATGTCTACGGTCAGAGGAGAACACCCTTCAATTGGATCTGCAATAATTTCTGCAACAGGAATCGAATCAATGACCATGTTAAACGTATAACTATCACTACCACAGGCATTATTGGCAGTAACTGTTATCGGATAGGTTCCCTGATTGGTATAGTTCTGAGGGGGAGGATTTGAAATGTTGTTGTATACGTTTCCATTCCCCATATCCCAGGTATAATTATTGGCAGGAGAAGCACCGGTTGACGTATTGCTGAAAGAGATTCCCTGTGGTGCACATCCACTGCTTACCGAAGGGTTAAAGTTGGCAACGGGAGCCCCCACAATTTGTATCGGACTTATCGTAGCATTGGCGGAGTTACAGCTATTGGAAGCTGTTAACGAAATCGTGTAGCTTCCCGGCGTGTTGTATACGTGACTGGGAGGAGTAAGCGATGTTGTTGTAACAGAAGGAGTCCCGTCTCCGAAGTTCCACACGAATTCAGTAGCGTTTACAGATAAATTCTGTAAAGAGTTCAGTGTATGCGGCAGACACCCACTGTATTCGGTAATATCCAGTGTCATAGAAGCTGAAACGAAACGTTCGAAAACAATATCGATTGTTTGTGAGAATGAACAACCATTCGGACCTGTGGCGGTCATGGTTACCGGAAAAGTTCCATACGTGCTATAGGTGTGCGAAGGTTCAAAACCTGTACTGGTAGTTCCGTCTCCGAAATCCCAATGGTAACTGACCGCCCCGGTGGTGAAATTACTGAAATTGACAGTCTGGGATGTCGTTGGATCTCCGGGTAAAAGACAGTTTGTCGTGTTACCGTCTCCGTCATCCCCGGAAATAAACACGTTCGGGATATCCTGATTGGTAACCGTTTGGTTGGTGGTGGATTCACACCCCGCGATATTGGTGACTGTCAACGCTACGGTGTACGTTCCACCGAATGCATACGTGTGAGAAGGATTTTCATCGGTTGAGGTTACGCCGTCTCCGAAACTCCAGTTATACGTTGTCCCTGGAATAGTTCCAGTACTGGTGTTGGTGAAATTTACCGGGATTCCTGCGCAGTCTCCCGAAGGTGAATGTGTAAAGTCTGCAACGGGAGTCGGAAAAACTTCAACAGATAGATCGAATGTTTGCGAACATGCCGGGGGAGTTCCCACAGCTGTTACTTCCAGCGTGTAAATTCCGGGAGTAGTTAATGAAGGGACAGTGGGGGCACTCAGATCATTTGTTGTAGCAAAATTACTTCCGTTAATGGTCCACTCATACTGTGTGGTGCCTGCATCTGTTCCGGTACTGGTGTTGGTAATAGTAAGATTATGAGGCCCATTACCACAAAAAGCAGTCTGATCAACCGAGAAAGAAGGAGTGACATCATCACACTGACCGGAAGCCACGAATGCCAGTGAGACAATGCATATAGTCAAATAGAAAAATTTCATAATAAGCTGTAGTCAACTAAAAATGGACGAAAATATCGCGCTAAAGTTGCGTCTTGTGGATAAAAATAACGATATTTTTAGTGACTGCTATTACCGGATGAAATAATTACATCCTGACAGAGATGAAATACGTAAACCTTCTTATTGTTCGGGTATACTACTGAGAAAAGCTAATACTGAATAGCCTTTTGTTAATCAGTTATTTTCATCATGACTTTATGAATTTCGTAAAATGTTTTGTCTATGGTTTCGTACTGCCCGTCAGGGGAAGGGCGCTGAGCGGGATTTCCGACAATAAATCCGTCCGGATCTATCAGGACATAATGCGGAAATGTTCTCAGGTTAAATTGCTCTTTGATATCGGATTCATTTTTAGGTTTTGCAAGAGTCCACGAAATGGTACTTAGTACAGGATCTTTTTTCAGAGTTTCTGCGTTGGGTTGATCTATCAGGACGGTTATAAATTCTACATAGTTCCCATATTTGGTGTACATAGGTTTCATGAGTTCGATTTCATTTTTACCTGTAACACTTTCCGAAAGAATAAACTGGAAGTATTTGTACTTTGCCGGAAAAGAAGAAAGAGAGATTTCTTCACCCGTATAATCTACAACTGTAAAGCGGGGAGAAGGACTGCCGGGGATAAGATTCGTAAGTTTTTGCTTCAGGTTTTTGGCAATGATTTTATTGTGCGCAAAAAGAGCGTGATTGGAAAGACTGTCCAGCATACGTGATATGTTCGTTTGCGGGTAGTCGGGATTGTAATAAAGTTCGCCCAATCCCTTAATCATAACCATTTCTCTAAGTCGCAGATTTTTCATGCGGTAGTCCTGCCCAAGTGCATTAAATAACAGAGTAGGGCTGGCCTTTAGTACAGCAAGGTAAATCCGGTTGTTAATTTCCATACTGGTACGCTCGAAAAAGTCTTTGAAGAACTTATTGACGTAATCCATATAGGCATCATTGTCATAACTGACAGGGTGATATAATAAATAGTGGTCAAAGCGTTCTAATTCACTCCGGGAACCGTAATAACTGGCTTCATCGAGCTCTGCCAGTCTGAACAGAATCGTGGTTTTGAAGAAAGAAGAAGTGTCTTTGCTATAATACTTCTGCATATTCATCTTCAAGGTATCCAGTTTTTGACCGAACTGCCCGTCTGCCATGGATTTTGTGTGAAAATTTTCCCCGATAAAAGCGGTTAACCACCGGTCAAATTCCAGAATTTTGTAGTTAATATCCTGTTTGGGAAGACTACGGAATAATAATTCCATTTCACTTCCTTCCGGGTGAACCGGATCATATTTGTTACTCCCCGGAAAATAAACTTCGTAAGAAGCATCCGGTTGTAAGTAAAGGAAAGCATAGTTTTTTCCTACTTGTAAACGTACTTTTTCCGTTGAGGAAAAAAAGAAGTTGAGTTCAAAAATACTGTCCGTTTTTACTTCGGATCGGGCGAGAACTTCTTCATTGTAGGAAATGTAATCGACAATTCGACTCAAAGTAACTTCCTTTCCAATATATTCGGGAGCGTATCCTTTTAGTTGTACCAATTGAGCAACTGATAAAAAAGGCAATACTACTAAAAACAGGAAAAATGCTTTTTTCATGGATTGGGTCTTAAAACTATGCAAAACGTTTTCTTTCTTTAAACGAGAAAGTGAACATTGGTTACAAAATCATCAATTTTTGCGCCATTTTTATAAATCTCGCGGACAATGGTTGAATTGATGGCTCCGAATTCAGGTTTTGTTAACAGGAAAACACTTTTTACCTGCCCCATCTGATCATTCATGTGCGCGATCGCTCGCTCGTATGAAAAATCTCTGGAGTCCCGGAGTCCCCGGATCAGGAACTGAGCATTACATGCCTTTGCAAAGTCCACCGTAAGTCCTTTGTATTCGCGTACACTTACTTGTGGGTAATGGGCAAATATGGAGGCTATGTGTTGTTTTCGTTTTTCCAGATCAAAAAGATATTTCTTGGTTTCATTAACACCAATGCCAATAATTATTTCATCAAAAAGTGTTAAAGCCTGTTCAACAACATCCTGATGGCCTTTTGTAAAAGGGTCAAAAGAACCGGGAAAAAGACCTGTTTTTTTATTCTGTGACATACTCGAAAAAGCTAAAATTTACACCTCCGTAATTACGAAGGTACATGAATTCCGGGACATTCGAAAAATCATTGTTTTTGTCGTGCTCCAGTATTAACAGTCCGGTATCATTCAGTAATTTCCGTTCGAATACCAGTTGTATGATACTTTCATATTCTTTATACGCAAAAGGAGGATCTGCAAATATCAGATCAAATTTCTGTTCGGTTTGTTTCAGAAAAGTAAGCAAATCTTGTTTGCGGGTATAAATTTGATTGAGTTCGTGTTTTTTCGCCGTCTTTTCAATGAAATTTAGTGAAGGTCCATGTTGATCTACACTGGTTACACTGATCGCATCACGGGAGGCAAACTCAAAAGAAATACTGCCGGTTCCCGCACAGAGATCTAATACGGTAATATTATCAATATTAAATTCGTTGGCGATAATATTAAACAGAGCTTCCTTGGCAAAGTCCGTAGTGGGACGCGAAGGAAATGACTTTGGAGGAGAAAAACGAATGCCTTTTAATTTACCGCTGATTATACGCAAAGTAACTGATGTTTTATTTTTGTGAGGGAGTCAAACTTTAAAGAAGATTCGGGTTTAATTCGTTGAAATTTATCCCGTACTTCTTCTTCCAGTGTATCAAATTTACCCGATGAATGAATGGTAATTTTAAGTTCCTTGGTATCTATTTCTTTTTGATCGAGTACGAACACGGCATGGTAGATAATATCTTCTGCTGCTTTGTATTCAAAAACATTGTAAAATTCAAGTTTATTCTTTGATGTGATAAACAAAGAAAAGTAATCTTGTTCAGGGATAATATGAACGATCGGAGAAAAAGTAGATCCATTGAAAATGCCACGTAGTATGTGTGTATTCTCGTGTTGAATCACAATTCTGGGATAGCGGATAACAAAAAAGGATTTGATCCAGTCAGGAGATAAGTAAACGTTCACCAGACCTTGTTCCGGGAAGCGATTATAATCAACATCTCCCTGAGTTGTATCACCAAAACACAGACGGAAAATATCCTGTGCTGAACTTTCGCCAAATATATTTTGGGGTACGAGCGTAGTTTTTTCGCTTTTGATTGCTAAGGTGACTTCATCCGTAAAGGACAAGAGCCCCTGCTTTTGCAAGAGCTCTTTTATTTGTTCCTTTTTCTCTTCCGGTGTTCTTCCTGTTAACAGGAGTATTCCGACGTCTGAAATGGTTTTTGAGTCGCGATTAACAATTGAGTATACAAATTCCTTTTCGGAAACTTCCAGGCACAATTGCTGCATGTCTATTTTTGAATTAATCCCAATTTGCTGACAGGTTCGGAGAAGTTAATGATCCGAACATCAACGTGTCACGCTTTCCTTTGTATTCAACCGGATGGATTCCCATTACTTCGATTACCGGAACTTTTGATCCTTGATATTCAAGAGAGTCCATCGTTTTTAGCGAATACATATCGGAAGTAGTTGGGATGTACACCAATGAATCGGCATTGAATTCAGGGAATCCCATACGTATTCTTCTTTCTACATAGCTGTTGTTCTTAAAGGTTCTTTCAAAGTAAGAAACTTCAACCGTGTCACGAACGAAATTTGTCAGATCTGCCGGAGGTGTTTCACTTTTTGCAAGTGCATACGCTTCAAGTTCTGTCATATTATAATCCAGTGCACGGTTATCCTTTGGTCCGTAAATAATAGCTCTTTCCTCAGGAGTAAGACGACGGTTTGGAACACCACCTTCTTTTACTACTTCCTGAATTGTACCGCTTTTAATGAAGTGGATCAATTTGTTCCAGTCACTGGCATATTTTCCGTATTTATCACGATAAGCAATTTGAGCAGCTTTGATATCGTTCAGATTCTGCTTCATGAGGTTAGTAATCTCCTCTTTCTTGATCTTCTTATTTTCTTCAGCTACAACTTCAGATCCCATCTGATACAAAACATATACTGCAACCAAAGCAACGGGAATTCCGATGAATAAACTGATTTTCCCGGGGATGATTCCCGAAACATATATGATCGAAAGTACCCCGGAAATAGCAAGTAAAGATGAAGCCATCATCCAGTCAGAACCCTGATTATTGGATACTCCGAGAATAATAAGAGCAAGACCGATTACTAGCAAAATTACAGGAATGCTGTACTTTTTAAACAACACTGATAATGAGTTTCCGTTCATGGTATAAGCGTTTATGCATTTTTCAATAGTTCACAAATCTACAATTTTTTTATTATCACTATCAGACGTACACTACTTTTTTTCAACCGTTCAATCAATGAACTGAATGCTTTACAGTCGTGATCGTTACGACAAATGAGGTATTATTGGATGATCCGATTAGGAGTTAGTAGCGGGGAACTACTGGAATATCAACTCACTTTTCGCATTTAAAGATAAGAATCATATTCTATCCTGATCATAACTCATGTTCAATGATTAACTTTGTGTTAACCCGGATATGAGAAACACAATATCACAAACAATTCGCACATTTCTACCCTTTGAACTAACAACGGATCAGGAGAGTTTACTGGTGGATTTCGATGAGTTTGTCCATACAACAGGGCGAAAGCAATGTTTGATTGTCAGAGGGTATGCAGGAACAGGAAAAACGACATTGTTAGGAGCTTTCGTGAAATCCCTGTCATCGTTTAAAATGAAAAGTGTTCTGATGGCACCTACGGGAAGAGCGGCGAAGGTCTTGTCAATGTCTTCATCACGTCCTGCGCAAACCATACACAAGAAAATTTACCGCAGGCAAATTGCTCCGGACGGAAGTATGCGTTTCATGCTGTCCCCTAATCTTCATAAAAACACCGTTTTTATCGTTGATGAAGCTTCTATGATTGGTGATTATACCATGACAAGAGAAGGCGGAATCAGTTCCCGGAATTTATTGGAGGATCTGGTAACGTATGTGTATTCGGGAGTGGATTGTAGCTTGATTTTACTGGGAGATGAAGGACAGCTTCCTCCGGTGGGTGCTGATACGAGTCCTGCTTTGCAGCGTGAGTATATGGAGTTTCATTTTCCGGAGCTTTATTTTCTGATGACCCGATTAACACAGGTGGTTCGTCAGGCAGAACACTCCGGAATCCTGTATAACGCTACGTATGTTCGGAATCTGGATGAATTGGAATGGCCGGAATTGAAGGCAGATGCTTTTCGGGATGTCAGGAGAATTACCGGAGCTGAGTTACAGGAGGAGTTGGAGAGTTGTTATTCTAATTTTGGGAGTGACGAGACGATTATAATTTGTCGCTCGAATAAGCGGGCTAATTTGTTTAATCAGCAGGTAAGAGGACGTATCCTGTGGATGGAGGAAGAGATCAACGGGAGTGATTATATGATGGTGGTTAAAAACAACTATTTCTGGGTGGATGAAAAAAGTCCGGCAGGGTTTTTAGCCAATGGAGAGATTCTAAAAATCAAACGCATCGCGGGGAGAGAAAGTCTTTACGGGTTTAATTTTGTTCGGGCAATTATTGAGTTAGTAGATTATCCGGAGATGGATGAATTTGAAGTACTGATTAACCTGGAGGTAATCAATGCGGATTCTCCGAATCTTTCAAGGGACAGAATGAAGGAATTATTCTTTGAGATCGAAAAAGATTACCTCCACGAAAGAAATAAGCGGAAGCGGTATGAGTTGATTATGAAAAATCCTTATTTTAATGCTCTACAGGTGAAGTTTTCGTATGCGGTTACCTGTCACAAGGCACAGGGGGGACAATGGTCAGCGGTCTTTATTGATCATGGTTTTCTCCCGGATGGAGCGGATAATCATGAGTTTCATCGTTGGTTATATACCGCAATTACCCGGGCTACGGAACGGGTTTATTTTGTGAATTTCGATAAAGCTTTTTTCGGAGAGCAGGAAGAGGCGTTTTAGTGCCTTTTTCTCCCGGTAAAACGAATTACTTTTGCCGTTCCTTTGTGATATTTTCCTTCGTTTAATTCGACAGTTTCTTCAGCCAAATGGAGTATTTCGAAATCAGGAAAATCTTCACGGATTTCATCTGTGTCGTATAATAGATGAACTGAATCTGGACCACCGACTTGAGGATTCTCAGCTCGTAAGGCCAGATTGTTTTTACTGAAACCTTCTACTAGTATGTATCCTCCCGGTTTAATCGATTCGGCTGTTTTAGTGTGAATTTTTTTTCGGACTTCAGGAGGGAAGTGGGCAAAGATTAAAGCTGCAAGATCAAAGGATTCCGGCTGAGGAGCGAGCGAGAAAATATCACCAACGTAGTAGGTGAGTTGAACCCCCTTTTGCTCAGCAAGCTGGAGTGCTTTGACTTTTCCTGAACTACTGATGTCAAAAGCGGTTACTTCAAGTCCTTGTTCTGCAGCGTATACGGCATTTCTACCTTCTCCTTCTGCGACAAATAAAGCCTTACCTTGTGTCAGATTCAGTCGATTGAGTTCTTTTCTTAAATAGGCATTTGGTTCTGTTCCGTAAGCGAACCCTTCTTCTCCATAGCGTTTGTCCCAAAATTCTTTCATGTTCGTTTATTTTCTTTTAGTGTACCCAATGTATAAGTCTACGGTCATCACTCGCGCTGAATAAACCGGATGGTGTCCATTTGATCTTATTAACGGAATGAGAATGTCCCCCTGTTTTTGCATCTAATTTCTGTAACACATGGTAGGAAGCAGTGTCCCATATTTTGATGGACTTATCACGACTTGCCGTGGCAAATGCTTTGCCGTCCGGCGAAAATGCTATTGCGTATACGGCGTAATTATGAGCGGGTAGAGCTTTTATCTTTTTGTTTTTATCCAGATCCCATATTCTCAGATATCCGTCTTTACCTCCTGACAGAAGGAGAGAAGAATTTCCGGGCATAACAGCGAGTGCATTTACTCCGTTTTCATGGGCATAAAAAGAGTTGATCTCATTATAAAAATCGGTTGTAAATATTCTGATTTTTCCGTCTTGCCCTCCGATGAAAAATTGTTCGTTGTCCGGAGAATAAACTAGCGATCTGATTTTTCCACATCCCAAAGGAAGGTAGGTAAGCATTTCCCAGCTTTTTGTGTTCCAAACGGCTATATTTCCATCAGCATCTCCTGTGATGAGTATCGATTTTTGAGGAATAAATAATTGACTAAAAAGTGCGGAGGTATGTTTTTTAAAGAATCTGATCTCCTTTTTGGAGTGGATATCAATAATATGTAAATCTCCGTTGTTTAACCCTATAGAGAGCTGGTCTTTTTCAATAAGTTTAATCGAGTATACAGGAAAGTCGGCTTTGATCGTAAAACCTTTTTGTGTGCCGGAGTGGAGATCCCATGTGGCAACAAAACAGTCTGCACTTGCGGTTATAACGGTATCATTTTCCGGAATAGCAAGATCATAAATAGCCATGCTGTGCTGGCGGATTTCCAGTTTCTTATGAAAGGGGGAAGTAGAGTCTGCTGTATTCATTGTTCTTTGTATGTCTTGTTACCTCCCGATAAGAGGATGAGGTTACAAAGTTAGGTAAATAGCAGTGAGTTTTTTGTGACACAAGCTACAAAAACAAAAAAAGCCCACCGTACGGTGAGCTCTTCACATATCGTGATATGCAATCTAGAATGATCGCTTTTCTTTAATACGAGCTGATTTACCAGTAAGTTCACGCAAGTAGAAAATACGTGCACGACGAACTGAACCGGATTTGTTCACTGCGATATTCTCCAAAAATGGAGAAGAAATAGGGAAAATACGCTCAACCCCGATATTTCCAGACATTTTACGTACTGTAAAAGTCTCTGAGGGACCTTGACCGCGTCGTTGTAAAACAACTCCCTGAAACTGCTGGATACGTTCTTTCGAACCTTCCTTAATTTTGTAAGAAACAGTAACTGTATCCCCAGCTTTGAATTTTGGGAATTCTTTTACTTCTACCAACTCGTTTTGTATCTCTCTAATGTAATCCATGACACTAATTTCTTTAACCTTTGCCGAAAATTCGGGCTGCAATATTACGAATAATTTCTGAATCAGCGAAAAAAAATAAAATATTTACAACTTTTTTTCTACTGTTACAGGTGTTGGGGTTTAAAACTGAAACAAAGGACGTTCTCTCATCAATGCATTTACATCTGCCTTAACATTTGCCAGCACAGAATCGTCATTGATATTTGTGATTACTTTGTCCATAAATTCAACAATAACCGGAATTTCATTTTCTATCACCCCCCGGGTTGTAATAGCGGGCGTACCGACACGTATACCACTGGTAACAAAAGGAGATTCTGTATCAAACGGAACCATGTTTTTATTGACCGTGATGTCTGCAAGCACAAGGCGGTTTTCAGCATCTTTACCAGTCACTCCTTTTGAACGGAGGTCAATCAGCATCGAATGGTTATCGGTACCGTCAGAAATGATTTTATATCCTTTTTTTACAAATTCATCTGCCATTACAGCTGCGTTGCGTTGCACCTGCTTCATGTAGACCGCATAACTTTCCGTAAGGGCTTCGCCAAAAGCAACTGCCTTTGCAGCAATTACGTGTTCAAGTGGTCCTCCCTGAGTTCCGGGGAATACAGCAGCATCCAGTAATGCTCCCATTGATTTCAAATTACCGTTGTTCCATTTGAGTCCGAACGGGTTTTCGAAATTATGGCGCATCATAATGATTCCACCACGTGGTCCGCGCAATGTTTTGTGCGTTGTTGATGTGACAATATGACAATGTTCCAGTGGGTCATTGAGTAATTTGGTCGCAATTAAACCGGCCGGGTGAGAAATATCTGCCAATACCAAAGCACCTATTTCGTCTGCTACTTTACGGATACGGACATAATCCCAGTCTCTACTATAAGCTGACGCTCCGCAAATAATCATTTTTGGTTTTTCCTTTCTTGCAGTCTCTTCCATCTGGTCGTAATCCACAAGTCCGGTTTCTTTGTCTACACCGTAGAAATACGGACGGTAGAGTTTTCCTGAAAAGTTGACAGGAGAACCGTGTGTAAGGTGACCACCATGTGAAAGATCAAAACCAAGAATCTTGTCACCGGGTTGTAAACAGGCAAGCATAACTGCTGAATTAGCCTGAGCACCCGAGTGAGGCTGAACATTTGCCCATGTCGCACCAAATAGCTCTTTAAGACGGTCGATAGCCAGTTGTTCCACCTGATCTACTATTTCACAACCTCCGTAATAACGTTTTCCCGGAAGTCCTTCAGCGTATTTGTTGGTAAGAACGGAGCCCATAGCTTTCATTACCTCTTCACTCACGAAATTTTCCGAAGCAATTAACTCTACTCCGTGCAGTTGACGTTGTCTTTCTTTTTCGATCAAATCGAAAATTACCTGATCTCTGTGCGACATAGTTTTAAGTTATTTCTGTTCTAATGAGCCACAAATGTAGAAGTATTCTATTCCGAAACCATCTAAAAGGTCGAATAAATTTTTGTAAGTCCTTCCTGCAAATTGGTATCAGGTTTATACCCTGTGAGTTTTACAAGTTTTTCCGATGAGCCAACACGTCTCTCTACTTCATAATCGTATCGCTTTTTCGGAGCATCAATGTATTTAATTTCCGAAGATGAGTCCGTTATTTTCAGAATGATCTCGGCAAGATCCTCAATACACCATTCGTGTTCATTGGCAATGTTGACAATATGTGTTCCTTTTACCTGCATCAATCGAACGCAGGCCTCAATTGTATCATCGATGTACGTGAAGTCACGAGTCTGTTTACCGGTACCGAATACGGTGATCGGATCATTTTTAACCGCTTGTTCGAAGAATCGTGGAACCACCATCCTGTTATCCTGATTGTGCCCATATACATTGAAAAAACGCAAGGAAATGGAATCCAGACCTTTTTCTTCGTGATGCGAAGCCAGATAAATTTCATTGTATCGTTTCGCCATCGCGTAGGATGTTCGTGGGTCTACAAGTACCTCCTCGGTTAAAGCCGATTCAATAGCCGAGTGTCCGTATATCCCAGAGGTGGATGCATACATAATCTTTTTTACTCCGTTTGCTTCGGCAGCTGTAACAATATTGCGTGTACCAATGACTTCAACGTCCATGGTTTCAACGGGGTTGTCAGCGACGACATCTACTCCGAGAACGGCAGCAAAGTGAAAGATCATATCACATCCGGAAACCGTTTTGTTTACCAGTTCAGTGTCACGTACATCTCCTTTAACAAATTCTATTTTAGAGAAGGTGTCTTTGTCGATCTTGTTTCCACGAAGGAGATTGTCTAGTACGACAACCTGATGTCCGTCATCGACAAGTCTTTTTGTCAGGTTGCTCCCAATAAATCCAGCTCCTCCGGTAATTAGTATTTTCATAGTGTTCTTATTTGAAATAGCGACGTATTAGCGTCAGGTTGTGTGTATATTTGTTTAGATCTTTCCGAAAAATACCGGACTGATCGAATTGGTCTTCCCTAACTTTTCCGCTGGCATGCAGAATGGTTCCTGTTCCGGTTAAAATACCAACGTGTATGATTTTCCCATTTGCGTTGTGAAAGAAAGCAAGGTCTCCTGGTTTTATGTCAGTAAAATCTACAGTTTCTCCTTGTGTAGCTTGCTGCGAAGCATCCCGCAACAAATCTACTCCCATAAAAGCAAAGACGATTTGTGTGTATCCCGAGCAGTCAATCCCTGTAACACTTCTACCGCCCCACAGATAAGGGGTGTTGAGATAGCCCATGGCTGTTTCGATGCTATTGGTATTTCGGGCGAGTTCCTTAGGAAAATGAAGAACCTCGTATGATCGGGTTCCCAATCGGAATCCCGATTCCGGAGAGGAGGAAGGAAGGAGCGCGCCTCTGAAGATCCATTCCGGACCGTCCGGAGATCGTAACTGGATACAGTGTTGCGTCAATCGTGTTTTTGGAAGAGTCTTCCAATGCATGTATTCCGGTTCGGACAGGTATTCAATTTGTTTCGTATCCATGTAGCCCTCATATCCATCATGCTGGCAACGAATTTTTACCCAGGGATTACCGTCAGATATACGTTCAATCGCTTCTCCAAATAACAATTGGGTAACAATTTCAGCCGTGTCCGAATCACTTGCGCGAACCGGAGCTGCGGCAACCTGTATAAGCCCGAACTTTTTCATTTTAAGGGGAATCCTCTGTGTTTTGTTAGATTAATGGCCTGGTAAAGATGTCTTTCATTATGAAAGACAACATACTGAAGACAATCTCCCAAACGTAATTTAACCATCTTCGATATGGATGTTGGGATTTTTACTTTTCGTAAATCAACTTGTCCTGATTGCTCGAGAATGACCAACATTTCTTCCTGAGAATTTATAAACTCGGCAACTTCATTTTCCAGAAGTTCTTTGTCAAATGTGTCCGGGTTATATTCTTTCTGAGCTCTGAATTTACGTTTAACATTTTTTGCATTTCCTAGTTTCATTGATTTCCAGGCAGATCGACCCAAAGGTGAAGACACAAAAATATCTCTTGGTTCTCTGAACTTTGTTTTTTCAATCCTGCTGCGAAGCGCCGGGTGATAGTAACCTGAAAAAGCATTGAGGTGAGCAAATATCTGGTTGATGCTCCAGGTTTCAGGATTGGGTTTCCAGTTCAGTTGTTTCTCACTAAGTCGGACAAGTGATTTTGAAGCTTTGGAGATCATCTCTCTCGTAAGTCCGGATAAGTCATTCAAAAGAACTGTCGCCTGCGTATTTTTCATGGTTTTATAAACTAAACTTCCTGCTGTATCAATTGTCTACGCTGAAAATTGAATTGTTAAACTGAAAATTATGTGTTCAAAGATAGGACGTATAGCTATTAAATCAAATCATTTATAAATGAAATTACATTTTTTTTTCGGCTGCGATTTACGTCTGTAATTTGATTCCGTGGTTTCGCTTAAAAATAGTTACTTTCGCAGGAGAATGAATTCAGATAACAGCATGGAAAATCAGCGTCCGCTTATTTTGGTAACTAATGATGATGGAATAACAGCAAAGGGAATACGGTCTTTAGTTGAGGCGGTTCAGCCATTCGGAGAAATTCTGGTAGTGGCACCTGACAAGCCTCAATCAGGAATGGGGCACGCAATATCCGTACATGATCCGCTTCGTTTGAAGAAGTCGTCGGTTTTTCAGGGGATTGAGGCTTATGCAAGCTCTGGTACTCCGGTAGATTGTGTCAAACTGGCAATTTGTGAATTATTGAAGAACCGTAAACCAGACTTGTTGGTTTCCGGGATTAATCATGGAGATAACAGTTCTACGAATGTTTTGTACTCAGGAACCATGTCTGCTGCCGTGGAAGGAGCAATGGAGGATATTCCTTCTGTAGGGTTTTCACTTCAGGATTTTGCAGCAGATGCGGATTTTACAGCGAGTCAGTTTGTTGTGAAGCAAGTGGTGGAAAAGTGTCTTTCTTCCGAGTTCCCGCATCATGTTTGTCTGAATGTGAATATTCCGAAGGTAGACGAAAAAGAACTAAAAGGGATTAAGATATGCCGTCAGGCAAGAGCTTACTGGCGGGATTCTTTTGACAAGAGAACTGATCAATTCGGGAATCCATACTATTGGTTGACAGGTGAGTTTGAGAATTTTGACAACGGAGAGGATACAGATGTCTTTGCCTTAAACAACGGATATGCTTCGATTGTTCCTACTCAGTTTGATATGACCGCATATCACGTGATGTCGGATTTTAATAACTGGAAATTATGAAACCCTATACGTCAAATAAAAATAGAGGGATAGGATGGGGCATCCTTTTGGGGATTACTTCTCCCTGGGTAATAATGCCTGCATTTATTTTTTTCTATTCCAGATTAGAATCATTGCCGTTTGGTCGGTTGTGGTACAATTTTTTTCATTTAAATACGACGATGAGTCGCATACTTTCTCTTTGTATGATTGCTAATCTGGTGTGGTTTTATTTGTTTCTGAATAAGGAAAGGTATGGAATTGCGCGTGGTGTAATTCTGGGTACACTGGCTTATTTCCCTCTATTCATTTACCTGATTTATTTTTAATGAAGTTATACGTAATAGCAGGTGAGGCTTCGGGTGATTTACATGGGAGTAATCTTATGAAAGCTCTGAAAGTACAACGTCCGGATATTGAGTTCCGGTTTTGGGGTGGTGACCGGATGAAAGAAGTAGCCGGTGAACCGGTAAAACACATCAGAGATCTTGCCTTTATGGGGTTTGTTGAGGTGTTATTGAATCTGCGAACTATTCTGGGGAATATATCTTTTTGCAAAAAGGATATTGAAGATTTTCGTCCGGACGCTCTCATTTTGATTGATTACCCTGGATTTAATATGCGGATTGCAGAATGGGCCAAGAAAGAAGGTATCCAGGTGCTCTATTACATTTCTCCCCAGATTTGGGCATGGAAGCAGGGACGTGTTCACAAAATTAAAAAGGTTGTCGATAAAATGTTCTGTATCCTTCCTTTCGAAAAGGACTTTTACGCCCGATTTGATGTAGATGTGGATTTTGTCGGTCATCCGTTGCTTGATGCGATTACTGATTTTAGAAAAAACACCTTTGATAAAACGCAATTTTTGCAAGAAACAGGTTTGTCTGATAAGCCTGTTATAGCGGTTCTTCCGGGAAGTCGTAAACAAGAGATTTCTGTTAAACTTCCCATCATGTTGGAAGGAGTGAAAAGTTTCTCGGATTATCAGGTAGTGATTGCAGGTGCTCCGGCAATTGAGGCTTCTTTTTATGAGTCGTTTATAAAAAACGATAAAGACGTCTCTATTGTGTTTAACAGTACGTACGAACTACTTTCTGTTGCTGAAGGAGCTGTTGTGACAAGTGGGACTGCAACGTTGGAAACGGCTTTGTTCAGAGTCCCGGAAGTTGTTTGCTACAAAGGATCGGTTGTTTCTTATCACATCGCTCGAAGATTAATTAAAGTAGCCTATATTTCATTGGTTAATCTGATTATGGACAGAGAAGTTGTGCGGGAGTTGATTCAGCAGGATTGTACACCGAAAAACATAGAAAACGAACTGAAAGGATTGATCAAAGGCGGTGAGAAAAGAGAGAAACTTCTGCAAGATTATGACAGATTGATTGAGAAGTTAGGAGGAGGTGGAGCTAGTGAAGAAACGGCTTCAAGGATGTTGAAAATTATTGAAGAACGGTAAGGTTTTTGCCGGTACATACTGTAAATTTGTGTGTTATGCGTGCATTTCTGTTGATAATCATGGTGTTGTTGTCCCTGGGACTAAATGCTCAGAATGTTCGTATTGGAATTCTTCGGAACACAAACTGTTCCCGTGTCCTTTTTTCTTATTTTGAAGGAAGTTACCTGATTTATGGTGATGGAAATTCGTTTGGTGCAATTTTACCTACGGAGTCGGTTTCTGTGCAGGTTATTCCCGGAGGAAAAGTAAAGTTAAATAAAGGTGTTGTATTGATTGGAGAGTTCAATAAAGTCGAATTAAAGGCAACGGGGTCTAATCATGCACTGCGTATTAAGAGCCTATCGCCTTCTCTGAAAGAGCGAAAGCACGATGATGATTTTTCTATAGTAGCTTCAGGAAATAAACTGACTATAGTAAATCATGTTTCCATGACAGACTATCTGGCGGGCGTTGTTGAGTCGGAAGGAGGTGGAGGACGTGCAGAAGAGTATTACAAGGTCCAGGCGATTATGAGTCGAACGTATGCTGTGAAGTATAGTACACGACACCGAAAGGAAGGTTTTGATTTGTGTGATCAGGTGCATTGTCAGGCGTATCATAACCGTTTAACCTATACTCCCGAAATTTACAAAGCAGTAGAAGAAACGACTAATCTGGTTATGGAAGATGAAAACAAAAAGCTGGTTGACGGCTTTTTTCATGCCAATTGCGGGGGACAAACCAGTGAGCCTCAGTTTGTCTGGAATGAAGCCATTCCTTACCTGAAGTCATTCAGGGATACGTTTTGTATTCATACGCGGCAGGCTACCTGGGAAAAACGGATTCCAAAAAAAGATTGGAGAGCGTATCTTGTAGCGCAGTTTGCTTATCCGGAAAATGATTCTTTATACAAGGAAAAATTGTACCGGTTTGCGCAACCGGAAAGACTGGCCTTTTTTCACGGTCCTGAGTTAGGGATTCCACTGCGGGATATTCGAACAAAGTTTAATTTGAAATCAACTTTTTTTAGTTGTTTTCCTGAAGGTGATGAGGTGGTTCTGAAAGGAAGGGGATTTGGTCATGGAGTAGGGCTTTGTCAGGAAGGAGCGATGCGCATGGCAAAAGCTGGTTTTTCTGCAGCGCAAATACTGAAATTTTATTTTCCCGGAGTAGTGATTCGGGAACGGAATGATAATTCATATTATGAACAACCGGAAAAGTCACCGTTTGACTTTTAAATTATAGTTGATTATGAGGTTAGCAATTGTGTTTATGTTTTTTGCATTAATGGGAGTAATGATTCTGTTGTTTTTTCAGCAGGGAAAAATGAATGGACTTCAGGAAGAACTGGAGACAGAAAAACGTCTGTTTGATGCCCGTTATGGAGAAATTGTCCGATTGAAAGACAAGATCGGAGAATACCAGGATTCCTGTTTCATCTATCGAAATGAAATTAAAAAACTAAAAAAAGGGGAATAATTATTATTCCCCTTTTTTTTATCCTGATCCGGCTAATTTCTATTTTGCCGGAAGTAATTTCGTAGAAACTTCTCCGAATCCGATTCTGACACCATCAGCCTGACAATAACCACGCATGATAACTGTATCTCCGTCATTGATGAACTTTCGTTCACTACCGTCATTCATGGCAACTGGTTTTGTTCCTTTCCAGGCCAGCTCTAACATAGAACCGTATGAATCAGGCGTAGGACCTGAAATGGTTCCGGATCCCATCATATCCCCCCGGCGAATATTACATCCGTTTACAGTGTGGTGTGCAAGTTGCTGCGCCATCGTCCAGTACATGTATTTGAAGTTGGAGTTGCAAATTACTGTTTCAGCGGCGTTCTCAGGCTGAATAGCAACCTGTAAAGCGATATCATATGATTTTTTTCCTTCGTATTTCAGGTAGTCCAAAACTTCGGGGGCTTGCGCCGGTCCCTCTACTTTGTAAGGTTCCAATGCGTCCATAGTAACAATCCAGGGAGAAATTGATGAAGCAAAGTTCTTTGCCAGAAATGGTCCTAAAGGAACATATTCCCATTGTTGAATATCTCTTGCTGACCAGTCATTAAACAAACACATACCAAAGATGTAGTTTTCAGCTTCTTCAGTGGAAATTGAATCACCAAGAGGTTTTCCATCAAATGTAATGAATGCCATTTCTAATTCGAAATCAACTCGTTGAGAAGGTCCGAAAACCGGATTTTTTTCCGGATCGGGTTTGGTCTGTCCTTTAGGACGATGAACAGGAACCCCCGAAGGAATAATAGAAGACGAACGACCGTGATAACCTACAGGTAGCCATAGCCAGTTGGGGAGTAATGCATTATTAGGATCGCGGAACATGGTTCCTACATTAGTAGCATGTTCTCTGCTTGAGTAAAAGTCTGTATAATCACCTACTTCGATTGGAAGAAGCATTTTAACTTTATCTGCATCAATAAGCACCTGCGAAACATGATGGTCATTCTTTTTCAGATCTGTGTGCGTTGAGTCAAAAAGCTTGGAAATACGATTCCGTAAATCACTTGTTGCTTTTTTCCCATGTCGCATCAGGTTATTTAAAGAAAAGGTATCAAAATCCTCTGCCGAGAAGGGAAGGTTTTCGAAATAACCCAATACAAATAAGCTCTTCAGGTCAATTATGGAATCCCCGATGCGTGATCCCACGCGCGGACTCAGTGTATCTGTTTTAAATACCCCGAAAGGAATATTCTGAATCGGAAAATCTGAATTTTCAGGAACATCAATCCAGGAAGTTAATTGCGGGTCATTGGCTCGTATCATATTTTTTCTATTTAACTGTTCAAAAAATGTGTGATTACAAATATAATTATTTGCAGGTAATCTATGAGTTTGGGAAATGTATCGTTGTATCGTGTTATCAGGTTATTTTTGAGTTGATGACGGGAAGTAGAGTGACTTTTAATTTTTATAATTGCATTTCAATCTTAACTTTGACGTGATTAAACGGTTATACAGATCAACAGAATGAATACAAAGGTTCTATTTCTCGTTATTTTATGCTTCCAACTGTTACATACAGCCGAGGGGTTTGCTCAGAAGATTCCGGATATTTCGAATTTCAGAAGTATCAGAAATAATGGTGAGTTCTTTCAGTTTCATGTACTTGACAGGGACAAAAAAGAACCGAAAAAATTTGATAAAGAAAAGAGATATTTCTGGTATAAATCCCAGGAAGTCATGAGCACACAAGGTGGTGCCGGCGGTCAATTACTACACGGTGTGTACGAGCAGTTTTATTCGAACAAACAATTGGCGGCCCGAGGTTCTTTTTCCAGAGGGTTAAAACATGGAAAATGGACCTACTGGTATGAAAACGGGGCATTAAGAAAAATAGAGGAGTTCTCCAAAGGAGAAAGTAAAGGGCGTCTGGAGGTATTTGATACGCTGGGTAAACTTGAAAAACAGATAGAGTTCAAAGGGAATAAAAAAATTATTCAGGATTCTGTATCTGAACAGGTATTGGATCGTAACGGAGCGGTTATATACAGTCAGGTAAAAGCAGAAGACGGTAGTATTGTTACAGAACGGTTTAAAGAGGGTGAGCTGCATGGAAAACGTATTATTGTTCATAAGGACGGAACAAAGGTAGTACAACACTACAAACAAGGTAAACTGCATGGAAAACAGATAAGTGAAGAAGGAACAGTTGAGTTTTATAAGAAGGGACAAAAGACGGATCGAAAACCGTTTTCAATGAAAGAGTGGTTCAGAAAGAAAGAAAAGAAAGAAGAAAGGAAGGAAAAAGATAAGGAGAGCAAGAAAAAGAAGCGGGGGGAAAAAGAAAAGCAACCGAAACGAACGAAAGAGGACAAGCCCAAAAATAAAAAGAGTCAAAAGCCCGAAAAAAAAGAGAAAAAGAAATGATTCGGGCTTCGGCAATGACGTATGCTGTGTTGTTGATGCTATTCGTAGCGTTATTTTGTTTTGCTATTATCATGATTGCTTCCGGGAGCCGATGGTTAATAACCACTCAGCAAAATAAGGAACAGGTACTCACCAATTTATATTCGGGGTTAAGTTACGGACTGGCGAATCCTTCTGAAGGTACTGACCAGGTTCTAATGGGGCAGGACACGGTTTCCATTACCAACAAACCCTGGGGAATTTTTCGGATTATTTCAGTAACATCCGGAAGAAATAATTATTCCCGAACCAAATCATTTCTCATCGGAAGTCGACTGGATAACACTACCGCCTTATATCTGGCCGATACAGATCAGCCACTAAAAGTAACCGGTACGACAAAAATCAGGGGAAATATTTTCCTGCCAAAGCGTGGTATAGAGCGTGCTTATGTGGAAGGTAAAAACTTTAAGGGAGATAAATTATATTACGGGAATAAAGAGACTTCAGAAAGGTATTTACCTGAGTTGTCAGATGTCATAGCTCAAATTGATGTGCGTGATTTTTTTAGAGAATATGACTTTGATTTGATGTACCAAATTCCGGATGATACCATAGTTGAGTTTACAAATAATACCGTTTTATACGAGTCTGTCAATCCAATACATTTGGAAAATATTAATGTTTCCGGAAATATGATTTTCAGTTCTTCCGACTCAATTTTTGTGGGGAAATCAGCGAAACTGGATAATGTTCTGTTGATAGCGCCTGTTATCCGGATCGAAAAAGGATTTTCAGGTAGTTTACAACTATACGCAACAGAAAGAGTGGAGATTGAAGAACAAGTGGACTTACATTTTCCTTCATCCGTTTATCTACAGGACAGAGATGACGCCAGAAGAAGAGTATTTGAAGCAGCAGTCAATATATCGGCTAAAGCACGTGTAAATGGTAGTATTCTGATTACTTCCACCTCTCCGGATTACCGGAATCCTGTTAAAATCAGGATAGATGAGGATGCAGTCGTTGCCGGGATGGTTTATAACGAAGGAGAAACCCAACTGAACGGATCGGTTTTGGGCACGCTTTATACGAAACGTTTTTTCTTAAAGACAAAAAGTTCTTCCTACGTTAATCATATTATTGACGGTACCATTGACCGGACGATATTACCGGATTTCTTTGTCGTTCAAAACTGGTTGAAATCGGATAGAAGTAAACGGGTTGTGTTAAAGGGATTGTAATAACTTTCTTCTTTTTTTCAGTTGAAAACTGCATTTACGTTAATAGGTTATTTTTTTAAAAAATGTTAATTATTATGCTGATGTGCATAATAATTGGTATACTGAATGGAGTTAAACGTAAAAAAACAAGGTTATGAAAAAGGTACTTATTTTAGTAGTGGTGGGAGGATTTCTTGTTTCATGTAAAAAAGACTGGGCGTGCGAGTGCGAAGCCGGTTCATTGACATATACAGAAACAATTGAGAACAAAACCTTAAAAGAAGCTCAGGAGCAGTGCGATGATAGTGGAAGTGTTCTTGGAGTTGATTATTCATGTGAAGTGAATGTCTTTGAATAAAAGTAAAATTACTGAATAGTTATTGCAACCCTGCCTGATTTCAGACAGGGTTGTTTTTTTATTTGCTTTTCTCCTCTTTCCGGTACACCATGTAGTATACCTGAGGAAGAACGGTAAGTGATAATAGCATACAAACAATCAGACCACCTACAATCATTATCGCTAATGGCTTCTGAATTTCAGATCCCATGCCGGAAGACAAGGCAGCAGGGAGTAACCCTGTTGATCCCATCAGGGCAATCATTACAATAGGACGAATTCGACTGTAAACAGCTTTGGAAATAGCATCCTTTAGAGGAACACGTCTGTCCAGATGTTGTCGAATGTTTCCGATGAGTACAATTCCGTCAATCGTGGCAACTCCGAATAGAATAATAAATCCGATTCCTGCGGAAATACCGAAGGTCGTTCCTGTAATCCACAGCGATAGATAACCACCGATAAAGGCAAAAGGAAGGACAAGAAAAGAAACCAGTGTGTCTTTTCTGTTACCATTAAAATTCAACCATAGCAGGAACATAATTAGGAGTAAGGATACGGGAACAATCATGGCAAGTTGTTGTGTTGCCCTTTCCTTGGATTCAAATTCTCCGGCCCATTCCATTTTGTTAGCTTCCGGGAGCTGGACATCCTGAGCAACTTTTGCTTTTGCTTCAGTAATAGTGCTTCCCAGATCACGTCCTTCTATACTAAATCCAACGGCAATATAGCGACTACTCCCTTCTCTGTATATGAATGTAGGTCCGGTTATGTACTCAATCGTTGCTATTTCTTTGAGTGGAATCTTACGATTGTCTTTCGTAGGAATGAGGATTTCCCCGATTTTTGTTTCATCATCTCTATACTCCTTAGAAAAGCGTAACCGAACGTCAAATACCCGTTCGTTTTCATAGAAATGCGTAGCGGCTCGCCCTCCGATGGTCATTTCTACAACTGCCTGTGCATCGGATATATCAACACCATAGCGGGCAAGTTTGTGATCGTGTAGCTTGATGCGCAACTCCGGTAAACCGATATTTCTGTAGACGTTCAAATCCTCTATTCCAGGAATATCTTTAATTGCATCAGCTACCTGCCCGGCATATTCTTCCAGTTCAAAGAGGTCTTCCCCGAATATTTTAATAACAAGTGAGCTTTTGACCCCTGCTACATATTCTTCAACGTTATCCTGTATGGGTTGGCTGAAACCGAATACAATTCCCGGATACTGTTGCAGCGTTTTTCGCATTTCTTCAATAAGATCGTCTTTTCCGATTTTTCTGTCCCATTCATTTTCCGGATACAATTGAATATGAAACTCAATATTAAAGAATCCGGTTGGATCCGTCCCGTCATTCGGACGACCGACCTGGTTGAGTACAAATTTCACCTCTTCAAATTTGCGGAGATCAGTTTTCATTTCCCGGGCCAGTCGCTGTGATTCTTCAATATTAACGCTGTTCGGTAATGTAGCCCGGATGTAAATAGCTCCTTCATTTAGTTTCGGAAGAAATTCGGAACCGTGATGCATAAAGCCGAAAATACAAATGAAAAGAAGCCCTATAAAACTGAGTATTGTCGCTTTTTTATGCTTG
The DNA here is from genome assembly GCF_984588085.1 of Wandonia sp. Classification (NCBI taxonomy): domain Bacteria; kingdom Pseudomonadati; phylum Bacteroidota; class Flavobacteriia; order Flavobacteriales; family Crocinitomicaceae; genus Wandonia; species Wandonia sp. The sequence goes on along the minus strand of NZ_CFIGVI010000025.1, from coordinate 9,166 downwards.
TTGGTATAGAGATAAAGCTTAAAGAGACCATTGCGAAATGTTCGCGTGATAAGGTTATCTTTCTCGACAATGTTTTTTGTTAAGAGAACTTTACACATGGCGGGTACATAGGTCAGACTGAGAATGAGAGAACCCAGTAACGCAAACCCAAGCGTATAGGCCAGGGGAGTGAACATTTTTCCTTCCACCTTTTGGAACGAAAAAATGGGGAGTAGCGCGATAATAAGAATTAACAGGGCAAAAAAGATATAGGAAGCAACACTACCGGCACTTTTTTTTATAATACCGGACTTCGAAATGCGGTTAAAGCGTTCCATTCCCAGTTGATGCGCTCTTTTTTCCAGTCCTACAAAGACAACCTCCGATACGACCAGAGCTCCCTCAAGCAGAAGCCCGAAGTCCAGAGACCCCATAGAGATGAGGTTGGCAGGCATTCCCATAATGCGAAGCATGACTATTGCAAATAAAAAAGCAAGGGGAATTACTGAAGCTACAATCACGGTCAGTCGCCAGTTGTAGAGAAAGATAAATACAATGATGGAAACGAGAATGATTCCCTCGATCAGATTCTTTGTTACCGTACTTACAGTCGTGTTTACAAGTTCCGTTCTATCTATAAAAGGCTCAATTTTCACATCCTTGGGAAGAATACGATCATTCAGATCTTCAATTTTCTCTTTTAGCCGTTCAATAACATCTCCTGGGTTTTCTCCCCTGAGCATAATAACGATTCCCTCAACCAGATCTTCTTCATCCTGAAGACCAACAACCCCCAATCGTGGTTTAGCGGAAAGCTTTACTTCGGCAACGTGTTTTACCAGTATAGGTGTTGTACCCCTTACTTCAATCAGAATATTCTCAATATCCTCAATACTCTCCAGTAATCCGACACCGCGAACCACATACGCCTGGTCTCCGCGTTCAATAACATCTCCTCCGACATTGATATTACTTTTTGAAACCGCTTCAAATACTTCCAGAGGAGAAAGATCATAATTAAGAAGTTCGGTGGGATTAATTTTTATTTCATAGATTTTTTCTTCTCCTCCGAAGCTGACCACATCAGCAACTCCCGGGACGGATACCAATTCACGCTCAATTACCCAGTCATGGAGGGCGGCAAGCTCCTTCACCGGGCGTTTACTTTTGAGTACATACCGGAATATTTCGCCTGTGGCTCCATAGGGAGGTTCTATTTCAGGATCTGTTCCTTCGGGAAGCTCTATTCCCTGTAAACGGTTTGCAGCATATTGTTGTGCATAAAAGTCGTCCACATCTTCATCAAAAATTACTGTTACCACGGATAACCCGAATAGTGAAATCGAGCGCACTTCCGACTTTTTCGGGATAGTGTTCATTTGTTTCATTATAGGAAGCGTAACAAATTTCTCAACTTCCTCAGCACTTCTTCCCGGCCATTGGGTAATAATACGAGCCCTTGTGTTTGTAACATCAGGAAATGCTTCTATCGGAGTATGAATGTAGCTGTAAATCCCTGCAATAAGTAATAGTGCAGTAAAGAAAAACACAATGACAGAATTTTTCAGGGAAAAGGCTACTATGCGTTGGACAAACTTTTGCATATCAGTAATTGAAAGTTAACGACCGGGTGTGGAAATGAAATTACCGATCCATAAAATTTTTGAGTTGCTCGTATAGTAACAACTGGTTTTTAGAGAGAACTTTTTCGTGTTCAAGAACACCTTCCGAAATAAAACTCGTTCCGTTGTTTTTAGAGAGTAGGGCAATTTCTCGTATCTCCAGTTCGCAATCTGATTTGTAAATGACTACGTAGTTTTTGTTGTCATCAAAAACAATAGACTGTGTGGGGATACTCACGGCTTCTTTTTCCAACTGCCTGATAGCAATTATGTCAACAGGCATGCCGGGTTTTAATTTTAACTCAGGATTCGGTAAAATAATACGCGCTTTCAGAACGCGTGCTTCATTGTCATATACTTGTGAAATAGCATTAACCTCGCCGTTAAAAACCTCGCCCGGGTAGGATAGGGTTCTGATCTCGACAGGAATTCCGGTTTCAATACTCTGTACATTTGTTGCATATACGTTAGCCATTACCCATACTTCACTCAAATCAGAAATGGTAAATAAAGGTTCCGATTCTGCTGATATCTGGGTTCCTGAGGCAATTGATTTGGCAGTGATAATTCCCGATACAGGAGCCTTAATTTGAAAAACGTTTTTTTCAGGACTGGCACTGAAGAGATTTAAGTTTGCCTTCACTTTTTCTCTCTCGGATTTCAAAATATCCAGTTCACTTTGCGCTTCCAGCAGTTCTTTTTGTGACGAGATTCCATCACTATACATCGATTGTGTGGCCTCCAGTTTTTGTTGTGCAACACGAATAAGAGCTTCCAGATTTTTTTGTTCAGCCTGCAAACTGCTTAATTCGGGACTTCGCAACTCGGCCAGAACTTGTCCTTTCTTTACTTCGTCACCTAATGAAAAGGAAGTGTTCGTAATGATACCTCCCACCAGACTGACAAAGTGAATGACTTGATCCGGGTTGGATTCTACAGATCCGGTCAGATGAAGTCCTTCGGTAACCTGTTCTTTCTGAGCCTCCGAAAATTCTGATTTTTTCTTCATAGACGCATTCAGACAGAATGGTTTCCTGTGAGATGGTGTCAACTCGGTTTTTTCATTTCCACAACCTGTAAGGACAATAGCCGAGAGAATTATAGAGTATATTATTTTTTTACGTTTCATGTGATTTGTTTTTTATTTCACAAGGTCTTTTCCGAGAACATAGTTGAGTTCTTCCGTTTTTTCGTGGAGTTCTTTTCCGGTTTCAAAAATGATTTGTTTGTTTTCCAGATAACTATCTAAAAAATCAAGGTATTCGAGAAGACTGATATTGCGATTCGAAAAATTTTGAGTGTACCCGGTAAGCAGGTCATCGAGTATTGTCTCAAAACCGGGGTCAATTGTATTGGTAAATTCAACGGTATTCATAAGGTTGCGATAACAAAGAATGATTTCATTTTCTATTGTGTTATTGAGGTGTCTGAATTGAATTGCAGCGATTTCCCTTCCGAATTCTGCCTGTCTGATGTTTCCCTGATTCCGGTTAAAAAAAGGAAGGTCGACAGATAGCCCGAAACCGATGAAGTTATACATGAAGTTTCCTCCTCTGTCGTATCCTCCTTTTAATGTGATGTCAGGCATACGTTGTGCACGTTCATAGGTATATAGTTTGTCCTGAAAAGTAATTTCAAGCTCGGCAAGTTTTAAATCCGGTCGATAGTTTTGCGCTTCTTCCAATAGTGATGAAGCATTTACACTCTGATAAATTTCAGTATCTACAAAAAATCCTTCCGGAGTGAGTTGTAAAGTGACATCAGGAGGCAGATGCATCAACACCTTTAACTCGGTTTGTACTTCGTTAATGATAGAGTTTATCGTGTGAATTTCTCTGGAGATTTCCAGCTCAAGCGCTTTTAAACGAATGTATTCTCCTTTAGGGAGATGACCTTGTTCAACCTGATGTTGATACGCCTTTGTAAGCTGACGTATAGAGGATAATTGTCTACTATACGTGTTTTTGAGTAATTCCTGATACTGGAGCTGTGTAAGTTGTTTACGGAATTCCAGTTTCAGGTTACGGATAACATCTTCAAAATACTGTCTGCTTTTGTCTACATTAACCTGCTCCAGTGCGACGAGTTTTTTGCGTTTCCCCGCGGTCTTTATAACCTGTTCCAGAGAGATACTAATTTGTTGATTTCTTCCAAAGTTTCCCGCTAACGGTGGAAGCTCATCTCCAAAATAACTAAGGTTATTAGTTCCTTTTTGTGAGGTCCATAAATTGATTTCATCCAACTCAAGTGTTGGGTTTGGCCATAATTTTGCCTGTATCACCTGCGCTTCGGACTGAGATATCTCTAGCTGTTGAGCCAAAAGTGTAAGGTTCTCTTTTAGTAGAATAGCCTCACATTGCTCACGATTAAGTCGCAGTGTATCCTGTGCATGTACAACTGAAAAGGAAAAAAGTAGAATGAACAGAAATCGTATGTGATAAGGTATTGCCATTTTCTTCGCTTCTATGCGGCGAAGGTCAGAATGGTAACCTTAAAAAGACCTTAATACGAATAAAATTTTGCTTAAGTAATCCCTGAAAAAAGTGAACGTGACTCAGATTTTCTGGAAATCAATATGATAATGATCATCGTGGAGATTATTAATGAGAGGAGTTAAACTCTTCACGATATAAATAGAGCTGTTTTTTAGTTTTTGTCCGTGACTGGTTTTGAACAGCTCATCTTTAAGAGAAACTTTAATAATCACTTTTTGAATTTTGTACCCCAACTTGTTTGCATTTTTATTTAGCGCAAGAATATGTTCAGCTACAAGGTCAAAATCAATTTTTATACTAGTATCTTCTATATATTCACCCTGATCGTTAAATTCCAGTAAATAATGACTTTTCCCTAATGAATCCAGTGTATAACAGGGAAGTCCGTTTTTGAGTTTTGGCATCATAAAATCGACACTCAGACCATTTTGGTGCGTTCGATGAGGAAAAATTTCTCCACCCTCTTTTCGGGACAATTCCATCAAAAAGAACTTCCGGTTCGGATGGATTTCTAAAAGATCGGCATAAGAATCAAGAATAATAGAGTAGATTTTTTCATGAGTAAAAGCACGGGAAGCCAGATAACTATCTTTATCAAAGTAGGTGTAATTTTCACCATAGAAAGGAATTAGTTTTCCATGTTTAAGCTTTCCTTCTGCAACCGTCCCTATACTTTCACTTGCTTCTTTTGGTGTGTGATGATTTGTAAAAAACTCCATGATTTCAAGTGAGTCCGGGTTGAGACTCTCTTTATTATTGGAAATTTCAGTAAGGGGCGTATTGGAGTTGTTCTGCTTGAAACAAGAGAGAATAAACAGGGAGAAAAGTGTCAGTAGAATACTTGAATTTATCATGTGTTTTGGTCTGTTTGATGGTCGTTATTGATCTTTTTCTCCGAAGATTTGATAATTAACCGTAAGGAAGGATCGTATGTAAAGTACTGCCAAACCCAGTTCACAAAAATAAAGAGGCGATTTTTTACACCAACAATAGACATCAGGTGCACAGCCATCCAGATAAACCACGCAATGAATCCTGAAAATTTCATTTTTTTTATTTCTGCTGTAGCTTTATTTCTACCTACCGTAGCCATACTGCCTTTATCAACATAATGGAACGCCTTAAGAAGCTTATTGGATTGAATTCGTATCAGGTTATCAGCAAGTAGTTCGGCTTGCTGAATGGCTGCCGGAGCTACCTGAGGGTGTCCTTTCGGAAATTTTTCGGAACTCATTAATGCGATGTCACCTATGGCAAAAATGTTCCCCATTCCCTTCACCCGGTTAAAAGTGTCAACCAAAATTCGTTCATTAGGAGCATATACTTCCTGCGGTAATCCTGGAAGTCGACTGCCTTTTACTCCGGCAGCCCAGATCAGACAATTGCTGGTAAGCGTTTGATCATTACTCAGGTGTGCATGTTCCCCGTCATAGTCTTTTACCGCCGTATTTAACCATACGTTTACGCCTAGTTCTTCTAGATATTCAAAGACGGTGCCTCCTGATTTGGAAGACATTCCCCCTAGTAATTTGGGACCGGCTTCAATCAGGTAAATATTCATCTCCTGAAAATCGATCTCGGGGTAATCTTTAGGAAGTATTTTTAGCTTCATTTCAGCAACCGCTCCAGCCAGTTCAACGCCTGTCGGTCCTCCGCCAACAATCACAACATTTAATAACGCACTTCTCTTTTCCTTGTCGGTTTCGTTGAGTGCTTTTTCATAATTCATCAGTAGAGTGTTTCTCAGAAGCAGTGCTTCTGAGACTGATTTCATAGAAAAAGCATTACTTTCTACCTGTTCATTACTAAAGAAATTGGTGGTGGCACCATAAGCTAATATTAAATAATCGTACGAAATACTACCTATGGTTGTTTCCACCGTCTGGTTATCTTTATCAACAGCAGTAACCTCTGCTACACGGATCGAAACATTGGAGTATTTCTGAAAGATCTTCCTGAGAGGGAAACTGATACTGCTCGGCTCCAAACCACAGGTGGATACCTGATAAAGTAGAGGTTGAAACTGATGGTAGTTGTTTTTATCGAGTAAAATAACCTGAAAGAATTTAGGGGAAAGTTTTTTTGCTAATCGCAGACCTGCAAATCCTGCTCCTACGATAACCACTTTCTTTTTCGACGTGTCCATTTTGACAGAAATTGTACTGTAAATATAAAAATATGCGGGAGTCCAACAGGATATTTTGCATAGAAAAAAGAGAAATTTAGCATTCTTTAACGGCACAGAAATGAAACCTGTCGAAAAGGACTTGTTAATTGCTTGTAAATATGAAAATTGTATATTAGTGTTCCTGTTCTGCAAAATGCAAAAAGGATCTGTTTCCTCAGAATTTTTTAGATAAACTACAAACGATAAGAAGAATGAGAGCTTTACAAGTACTTTTTACAACCTGTTTTTTGTTAACTGGATATTCGGTGATCTCCCAGGAGTTGAACACAACAAAACTGGACAGCTATTTTGATGCTTTGGAGGAGAATAATAAGTTTATGGGAAGTGTTGCCGTTTCCAGAGGAGGGGAATTGATTTATAAACGAACGGTAGGATATTCGGACGTAGAAAGTTCTGTAAAAGCAAATGAAAATACAAAGTACAGAATTGGCTCTATAACAAAAACATTTACGACGGTACTGGTCTTTAAAGCTATTGAGGAAGGGAAGTTAAAATTGGATCAGACAATCAAATCTTTCTTTCCTGAAGTAAAACATGCAGATAAAATAACGATTGAAAACCTGTTAAACCACCGAAGCGGAATCCATAGTTTTACAAATGATAAGTCATATTTAGAGTGGAGCACGGAATCCCGATCCAGAAAGGAACTGTTAAAGATCATTGTTGACGGAGGAAGTGATTTTGCTCCGGACACTAAAGCTGAGTATAGTAATTCCAATTTTGTGCTTCTGACTTATATTCTGGAAGATATATACGGGCGTTCGTATAGTGCGTTGGTCAAAGAGTATATCGCAGATCCTTTGCAGCTAAAACAAACCTATGTCGGAGAAGAATTGGATACTTCCAAAGGGGAGAGTAAATCGTATTGGTACAAAAGAGGTTGGGAGCTTGCTTCTGTGACAGACATGACTGTTCCTGTTGGAGCAGGAGCGATTGTTTCGACACCGGCAGATCTTGTCGCATTTAGTGATGCTCTTTTTGCAGGTAAATTGGTAAATCAGGAAAGCCTGAAACAAATGATGTCCGTGAAAGATGGATTTGGAATGGGGTTATTTACCGTTCCTTTTGGCGAAAGAACAGGATACAGTCATACCGGGGGGATTGATGGATTCGGTTCCATTTTCTCCTATTTCCCGGAAGAGAAGGTTTCTTTTGCAATGGTCTATAATGGCCTTAATTATGAGTTCAATGCTATTTCCATAGCTGTGTTAAGTGCGGTGTTTGACCAACCCTACGATATTCCGGAGTTTACAATATATGATATTAGCTCTGTTGACTTAGATATGTATACCGGAGTGTATGCATCGGAGCAGATTCCTTTAAAAATTACGGTTTTGAAAGAAGATCAGGGATTGATAGCACAGGCTACCGGTCAATCAGCGTTTCCTTTAGAGCCTGTAGATGAACATATCTTTTCATTTGACCCGGCAGGAGTTGTTCTGGAGTTTAATCCCGGAGAAAAAACAGCTGTATTAAAACAACGGGGTATGGAGTTTCAATTTTCAAAAGAATAAAAGAGATAATTATGGAAATAAAGCAGTTTGACAGGGAGAATAAAGGATTTTTTAAGGCGGAAGAAGAGGGTAAGGAAGCAGGAAGAATGACTTACTCCTGGGCCGGAAAAGAGAAAATAATCATTGATCATACAGAAGTAAACCCCGAATTTAAAGGGAAGAGTGTTGGAAAGAAAATGGTTACGAAGGCGGTAAAATTTGCCCGGGAAAATCAAGTGAAAATTACTCCGCTTTGTCCATTTGCGAAAAGCGTATTTGATAAAACAGAAGAAATTAGGGATGTACTTGCCTGACAAAATTTAAATGTAGAAGAAATTGACCTTGAATTCAAATACTATAGTACTTTTTTTAGTTGGTTTTTTTCTCGGCTTACTTTTATTTAAGTTGTTTATGGGGAAGAAAAGACCTGAGAAATAAGGGGGAGTTTAAAATGATCATTCCGTAATTGGGCGGGAGATAGTTAGTCTTTGAGGCTGACACCTACTTTCATAGGGGTTGTACATGGTAATCTTACCCAAAATAGGAAAGTCAACTCCGACTTCTTTTCGGACGTATTCCAGTACCTGTAAAGGAAATCGCATTCTGTTTTCAATACAACCGTCATATTTATCCTTACGTTTATTGGTAAGCGGACTGAGTAAATATCCGTGACCAAAGTGAATTTCGACAGCATAAAACTCTGTGTTTTTTAGTATATCGGTAGCACGGGAAAAGTTTGTAGAAACCTTCCTCATTATGTTTTTGTTCCTGCTGAACACTCCGCAGTAGGCAATTTGTCCCGATAGTTTGGTTCCGTGTTTGTGAACTGTATCTGCCAGTTTCTTTAATTGTGGATGGATTTCTTCCCAGATATACATATAGTGTTCCATCATTCTTCCATCAGGTTCAGGAGAACAATAAGCTAATGCGGTCATCCCAACTCCTCCCGAAGCAAAACTCTCATGAAATTCAATACACCTGTCACTAATCGTATTAGCTGTATCCAGCCAGCATGGACTCGAAAGTAGCCGCTTTAACGATCCTGTTCTGTAAGGTAACTCCGTTTAATTTTGCTTCAGTTACAAGTTTGTTTAATCCATCGGTATGACCCGAAAGAAGATTGTCCATAGAGTAAAAGTACAATTTATTACAGATAGTCTCACCAAACCCTTATAAATAAAGGTGGTGTTGCAATTTATTGATAATCTGATGTTTATTTTTGTTTCGAGCTTTATTTTGCTGTAAGATATTTTTATATTTGCCCCACTACAATAAAAGAAAAATGAAAAAATTATTACTACTTTCCTGTAGCTCTATAGTCAGTGTTGGACTTATGGCTCAGTTTAATTTAACGCCTCAAAACTGGACGATCCCTGTTGTCGAGGATTA
>NZ_CFIGVI010000024.1:34126-39323 GCF_984588085.1 Wandonia sp. | reverse complement strand
TCACTAAGGACGGTTTTAAACCGTCCTTTTTTGTTTTCCTAAACACTAATAGTCAACTATTTAAACAATAAGAAACAATTAAAAACAAAATAAACACATAAATTTGTGATACTATTTTGATACCCTTTTGACAATTCGGATTTAGAAAAGAATTATGTTAACCTTTTTCCTGAATGTACAACTTCGAAAGTTTTGGAAATTCAACTTGTTATTTTGGAATCACAAGAGAAAACTCAAAACAAATGAAAAAATTTGAAGAAACAACACTAATATTACAAGACTCTTAAAAGGGTATCAATCTGCACATTTCTCCTGGTTCAAAACAGTTATAATTAGGTGAACAAAAGCTAAAATTCAAAAATCACTTTCGATTCTTAAAATATTCGTACAACTGTTCTATATCATTGGAACATAAAACAGGAACGACATCGGCTAATTCGTTCTCATCCCAATCCCACCAACTCATTTCCAATAATTTTTCAATTGTAGTGTCGTTAAATCGTTTCTTAATCAATTTAGCAGGGTTTCCCCCTACAATTGAATAAGGCTCCACATCTTTTGTTACTAAAGCCCTACTTCCTATAACCGCCCCGTCACCAATTTTAATTCCAGGCATAATCATCGCTTCACTCCCTATCCAAACATCATTTCCCACAATGGTATCACCAGCTTTCTGAAAGCCATCTTTACTTGCCTGAAAAGCATCAATTTCGGACATATAGAAAAATGGAAAGCTCGATATCCAGTCATATCGATGTCCCTGATTTCCTGCCATAATAAAACTCACTCCGCTACCTATTGAACAATAAGATCCAATAATTAACTTGTCCACATCTTCTCTATCCGGAAACAGATACCTTGCACAATCATCAAAAGAATGTCCATGGTAATAGCCCGAATAATATGAAAACTTGCCTGCAATTATATTGGGATTCGTGATATGATCTTTAATAATTTTCCCCTTAAAAGGACTTTCAAAAAAATTATCCATTTTTTAATTATTTCATTGAAAAATCGGAGCACTACAGCCTACTTCTACAACTATCCTCTACAAAAGTAACTAAAAACACATGTAAACTCTCATTGGTAAAATGGTAGAATAAACACGTAAAAAACCCTTTTGATCATTCGTAATGATCTGTTATATTTGTCATATATGCTTCCCCACAAAGGGAAAGGATAACACAAGGCGTGAAATAATCTTCTTTTGGTAAAATGAGTTGCGTTTTTTACCAATGATCACCTTTGACAAAATAAACCGGATTAAAAATAGAACAATGAGTAGTAATTTTCAAAAAATAGAAACGGAACGATTTACGCTAAGACAATTTACAGAGGATGATTTAGAGAATGTTTTCAAAGGACTTTCTCATCCTGACATCATAAAATATTATGGGATAAGCTTCGATAGTTTAGAAGCGACAAAAGAACAAATCACCTGGTTTAGTGATCTGGAAAAAAATGAAACAGGAATATGGTGGGCAGTCTGCTCCAAAGACGGAAACGTATTTTACGGTGCAGGTGGACTCAATGACCTGGATAAAGACAATAAAAAGGCAGAGATTGGTTTTTGGCTACTTCCTGAATTTTGGGGAAAAGGAATTATGAAGGAAGTAATGCCCCTAATCTGTGAATATGGATTTAAAGAGTTAGGACTTCATCGAATTGAAGGATTTGTCGAGTCAGAAAACAAAAATTGTCAAAAAGGACTGGCAAAACTTGCTTTTAACTTGGAAGGAACAATGAAAGACTGCGAAATAAAAAATGGAGCATTTATAAGTCTTGACATTTACGCAATGATTAATCCTGAAGGATAAAAGCAGCACAGCTCTTTTCATATTTTCAGAAGTTTAATCCACAACAACCAGGTTGTTATTCTTATCGTAATGATTATGTAATTTCGACCTTTGAGGTTACGAAGGGGGGGTACGACCATCCTTTTTTTGTTCTCTGTCTTATTTATCAAAAGAATTAAAATGAAAATCAAAACACACGAAATTAATGATTCAAAAATTGCTGAACTATTGTCAGAAGAAAACCTTATAAATACTACTGAAGAAGGAATAGATATACTAGGGAGCCTTTATTATCAAGGGTTTGATAAAGTTATCATCCATCAAAAAAACATTACTCCAGACTTTTTCGAACTCAAAAATCGAATGGCAGGTGAAATCCTTCAAAAGTTTTCGACGTACCGTGTTCAATTAGCTATTGTAGGAGAGTTTTCAGCCTTCTCTGGTCAGAGCCTGAAAGATTTCATATACGAAAGCAATAAAGGGAAACAAGTTAATTTTGTTTCTTCTGTAACCGAAGCATTGGAGAAACTATCAGGGAACTGAATGTGATGAAAAGTAACGTAAACAACATTCTTGTGATTACTTTTAAAACGCTGCCCCTATAACATGTAAGAGACCTTATTTGTTCTACTACTATGATGAAGATCGTTTTTATGTTACTCTTATTTACAGCTATTTTTGACTGTACTGGTCAAAATAACACAATTAAGATCACCTCCACTCATTCAGATAGTTTGCACTTTCAGCAAATACAGAAGCAACTAGCCGGATGTTGGAAAACTAAAAACTATCAGTTCAGGTACCAGATTGATTATGGGTATGAATTTAAAAGTCGCATTCATTCTTCAGCTCCGTTTTTCAAAGTAATCATGAAAGAAAAAGAGGTCTACCTACAATGGTTTGAGATCACAGGGGGAGAAAGTCTCCAAAAGATACTCACTATTACTACAAATAAATTAATCGTTGAAAATGAAAATAAGCTGAAAGTAGTTTATCGAAAAAACAAAAATTGTTCTTCTCAACTAAAAGGAATAAAGTAATTAGTAACCAAAATCCCGATGCGTCATACTGAAAGTAGTATACTCGGTAGGCGACACGAAAACAAAGCCAGAAACCTATTTATTCTCACTAACCTGATCTATTTACTTTTGATTGTTCGTTATGTTTCGAGCTGTTTACTCCTTATTCCGTGTGAAAAAGCAAAAACAATCCAACTTTTACACCTTGTTTTTCAATAACTTAACCATCCCTGAAAACAAATTAGTGAAAATACAGAAGTATCACCATCCAAAAGCTTTGGAGCTTACGTATATAAAACAAAATTAGACTACATGAAATCGAATGCTATCAATCCAAAGCAAGTAAAGAAAAATAGGGATAAACACCTATTTAGCAATACATTAAAACACAGACATCTTTTCAAAAACTTCGAAAAAGGAGGATAGTGCTCTTAAAAAATGCTAAATTTGCAACCTCCCCTATCTTTCATATATTATGACCGAAGTAGTATACCGGATTTTTTACGGTAGTATGATTAGTTGCTTTATAAAATATAGATCATATCTTACAAAAAAGGTAAGTGTTTCACATCTTATAAAGCCCTATATATTAATTTAAAACAGTCAAATACAGACTAATTGCGTCAAAAAATGAAGAATCGATTAGAAGATGTTTATTCCTATAAACTTTTTGATACTCCCCCGGAAAAGGAGTTAGACGAAATTACGGAACTCGCCTCAATAATCTGTAACACTCCTATTTCCCTAATTACCATACTGGATGATAAACGACAATGGTTCAAATCAAATAAAGGTCTTGAGGTAAATGAAACAAAAGTTGAAGATTCCTTTTGCCAACACGCCTTGCACAAACCCAACGAAGTACTGGTTGTAAATGATGCATTCAAAGATCAACGATTCATCAACAATAAACTGGTTGTAGGGGATCCTTATATCCGCTTTTATGCCGGAGCACCTTTGGTAACCAAAGAAAACCATGTTCTGGGAACCTTATGCATTATCGACAGAAAGCCAAGGGAGTTTACCAAAGCGCAGGAAAGGGCTCTTCAGATTCTGGCCGAAAAAGCGATGATTATTATTGAGAATCACAAAACGTTTACGACACTGAACACCTCAGTAAAACTCAATATCGACCGGTTGACAAAAATCACAGAGAATATACCTCTCGGAATATTTGAATTAGTCGTTTCAGATTCAGGTAATATGAAGTTTTCATTTATAAGTGCGGGCATGAAAAAATTACATCCTGATATAAATCTGGATGAATGGATTAAAAATCTGAACACCATTTTTTCATTGACACACCCCGATGATATCCGACCTTTGCAAGCCGCTATAACCCGCTCAATAGAAAAAGAGATCCGACTCTATCATGAATATAGAGTGAAGCGGAATTCCGGTTATGATTGGTATGCGATAGAAGGACAACCCCACAAAGAAAAAGACGGAGAAACGATCATATATGGTGCATTTACGAATATTACGCATCATATTGAATATGAAAATGCTCTTGAACAAATAGCTTTCGACATTTCCCACGTTATGCGAAGACCTGTAACAACAATCCTGGGAATTACCAATCTACTTGAAACGGAACAGGACTTGTCTTCCGAAAAACTAAAAGAATATTTTGGTTATATAAAAACCGTAACACAGGAATTGGAACAATTTACAAGTAAATTAAACGATATTTATTCCGAAAAACAATCCAAAATAGCCAGTCACAACAACAGAGATAAAACATAATTTGACGCTTATTTTTGATTAAAGAAATCAATTCCGAAGTTAAAAATGCACAACTTAATAAAAACTCAATTGGGAATATCCGGTTAACATGAAAAATTTCTCAAACAAAAAATAGCTATCTTTAGCGGGACTCTTCAGCTCCTATGACAAATGACGATAAAGAGATACATATCAATACTTTTGAATGGGGTATTTATTCTGACTCTTCTGTTTTTTACTCTTGACGGGCTGACTTCATTTGAGATTAAAAGTCAAATATTAAAATCATATACTTACTACGGAAGTATGATAGTAACTCCTCTGGTATTGATCTGGAATGTATGGCAGGTTAAAACAAAAACAAGGAAAATAATTGGTTCCATACTTCCTGTATTGAGTTTAATTGCGATTTTGATAATAGGACCTTCCAAAATTGCTTTTTCTTCCTCAGCCTGGAAAACAGAGAAAATCCTCTATCAAAACGGACACCTGAATTTTAAAAAAGTTGAACTCCAAAGTCAAGACATTGGAGCGTTGGGATACAATAAAAGAACTGTTGAGGTGATTTATCTGACGGACTTGTTTATGATAATAAGCCCTGTAGAAAAAGACATTGAAAAAAGGGTTGAATGGATAAAAGTGAATGAATAACAAAGG
>NZ_CFIGVI010000024.1:0-34026 GCF_984588085.1 Wandonia sp. | reverse complement strand
AGAAAAAGACATTGAAAAAAGGGTTGAATGGATAAAAGTGAATGAATAACAAAGGTTCTAAATTATATAACTTCTGAATATAAGCAACATTCAATACATTCAGCACAAGTAAGCAGATTAGTAGTATTTTCGAAAAGTAACTGCAATGTATTCAATTATAAAATAATAATCATTACTTATTAATAACCTATTATGGAGTTAGAAAAGCAAGAACTAATCGAGAACTATATAAGAGCTGAATTACTTCAGTTGAACTTTAAACGACTTATCATCAAAAAAGCCTGCAAGAACTTTGAGATTTCGGAAGAAGATGCTCTTCATCTGTATAACTCTGTCAAACCAACACTAAGAAAAGATGCTATAAATAGAGCTTTAATCTATCTTATCCTGGGATCTATTTCATTATTTATCGGAATAACCGGTACTTTCGGAAATACCGGATTCATTTTCTGGGGAGCTCTATTAGTCGGGACCGGATCTCTCATTACTTCTTTAGGGTTATTTAAATTAGCATTGTTAAAAATCTAGCTTCCTAATGAAAAAATAGGATTACTTTGGCGGAATCAGCTGGACATCGACCCTTGATTATTATAAGTATTTGAATCATAGGATCAATTCACGACTGGGCAGTCTAAACGCTACAGAATGCGTTATTTATTCTTTGAATTTTGCCGATATCCAGAAAAAAGGTTGGATAAATGCCAATGAACTACGAGCACGGGATGCGGAAGGAGTAATCCTTGGTTGTACAGAAATTCCTTTACTGATAGAGCAAAATGAGTTTAGTTATCCTGTATTTGATACCACAAAAATTCATGTTGAAAGTATTCTAGACTATACTTTAGATACCTCTGATTACTAAAAACGTTCTGTACTTTCGCTACCGTTTTTCATACGGTAATTATACAATTGAATTAACTTGTACTTTTTGTCGTTATCTATGATGAAAACAATCCATAGCAGTAGAAAAAATAACTATTGAATCCTCCATTCGAAAAGAAAATAAGTATTTTTCGCATCATTTAACAACAGAATCCTATGACAGAAACAGACCTTATTTTACTCAACTTTCAGGAAATCAGGAGACGTAGCATTGCATTATGGGAAGGTCTTCCTGAAAACTTCCATTTCTGGAAACCTGATGAAAAAGCCATGACAGCAATTGACATGATCCGACATGTTGTCGGGGCAGATTACGGCTGGAATATCATCATCAATCGCGGTGATATGTCTTCGTATCAGTCCCCCTGGGAGAACAAACCTTACCAAAGTATACGGGAAGAACTGGATTTTGCTCTACCCTACCGACAGGAATTTCTCAAAACCGTACGTTCCTTTTCTGCGGAAGACCTAAACACAATTGAGATAATTCATCCGGGAACCACAATAAAAAGAAAACTAGGAGATTATCTCTTGCGGATCGGATATCACGAATCTGTTCATGCAGGTCAGTTTCTTTCTTACTTAAGAGCCATGGGAGTAGAACGACCATTTATATGGGATTAACTTCTTTTAGTATTCCGTTTTTGTAAGATTTGTTCCAATTCATTACTTTTGTATCAGAAATGAAGTTATTGAACAACATATTGCGTCTTCCATTTTTTAGCACGTATTATTATCTGATAGTAGCTGCCCGAAGAGGATATGTTTATACTTCAGATACATCCCTATTGTAAAAAATCGTAATAAACATAATCAGGCCCGGGCGAGTAATCGTCCGGGCTTTTTTTATTTTCACTAAAATGGAACAGATAAATAAATTGAAAGAAAACGTAGCGATCATTCTCCCTGAAAACGGGTTGGAAGAAAAGCTGAAACTGGCAGAAAAAGAAAACAGGAAACTCGTGATCAAGTTAGGGTTTGATCCCACTGCTCCTGATTTACATTTGGGACATGCTGTTGTCCTGAAGAAACTGCGACAGTTTCAGGAATCCGGTCATCAAATCGTTATACTGGTCGGTAGCTTTACGGCCCGTATTGGTGATCCTACCGGAAAGAACAAGAGCCGGAAACCGCTGAGTGCAGAAGAAGTAAAAGAAAATGCCCAAACCTACATCAACCAGCTTTCAAAAGTGATTGACATCCAATCAACCCAAATTGTTTTTAACTCCGATTGGCTGGATAATTTATCTTCCTCTGAAATGATTCAACTTCTCTCCCGGGTTACAGTAGCCCAACTCATGCATAGAAACGATTTTGCCAATCGATTTTCAGAGAATATACCAATTGCTATGCACGAACTGGTATACCCAATTTTACAAGGCTTCGACTCTGTGAAAATACGCTGTGATATTGAAATGGGAGGAACGGATCAGCTTTTCAACTGTACAATGGGAAGGCAGTTACAGGAAAGTCATGAGATTCCTGCACAAACCGTCATGTGTATGCCTTTGTTAAGAGGTCTGGACGGAAAAGAAAAAATGAGTAAATCTCTGAATAACACAGTAGGATTAACCGATTCCCCCAATATGATGTTTGGAAAGATCATGTCCATTCCAGATCGTTTGATTCCTGAATTTCTGGAGTTAGTAACT
Organism: Wandonia sp.; assembly: GCF_984588085.1. NCBI lineage: Bacteria > Pseudomonadati > Bacteroidota > Flavobacteriia > Flavobacteriales > Crocinitomicaceae > Wandonia > Wandonia sp. Next base: position 31,492 of record NZ_CFIGVI010000024.1, on the reverse strand, counting down.
GATTTTACAAAAAACGAGAAGCAACAAATAACAAAACAATTATCCGATGGAGAAAATCCAATGTTGATAAAAAAGAAAATTGCCGGGAATTGTGTCAGACAGTACCATTCTAGCGAAGCGGCAAAGGAAGCAGAGGCATTCTTCAGGAAACAATTTCAAAACAAAGATCCTGAAAATAGAAGCTATACACCTGTCTCTATCCAGTCTCCGGAAAACAATACAGATACAGTTTCTCTCATTTCTCTTGTAACACAGGTAATGCACGAATTAACAAAATCAGCTGTAAGAAGACTCATTGAAAGTGGTGCTGTTACAGTAAACGGAGAAAAAATGACAGATTCCTACAAAGAAATACAAGTACTTCCGGGAACCAAAATTAAAATTGGAAAAAGGAACTTTTTCGAGTTAAAATAATACGTGAGCAGGTTAATAAAAGCATAATCTATTAGCCTGCTCTTTTCTGTATATTTGTCACCTAATACTTTTACATATTCGCAAAAAAGACTATTATGACAATTAAGAGGCTACACTATTTTTCAGGAATTGTTCTCTCTCTTTTTATAGGGCTTCACCTCTTCAATCACTTCTGGAGTATTTTTGGTTCCAATAGTCACATTACCCTGATGGAATCTCTAAGGGTAGTATATCGAAACCTGGTGATAGAAGGGGTATTACTTCTTGCTGTAATGATCCAGATTATTTCAGGACTGTCACTATTCTTCAAAAAGAGAAAATCCCTAACCGGCTTCTATGATAAACTGCAACTTTGGACCGGAATCTATATGGCATTTTTTCTTCTCATTCATGTCGGAGCGGTACTTACGGGAAGATTTATACTGAAACTGGATACTAACTTCTATTTTGGAGTAGCAGGACTAAATACTTTTCCTTTTAATCTGTTTTTCATCCCTTACTATGGATTAGCTATTCTTTCCTTCTTCGGCCATGTTGCCTCTATTCATTTTCAAAAAATGAAAAAAAATATTTTCGGACTATCTCCCCGAAAACAAGCAGGAATTATTCTCGGTATCGGGTGTATCTATCTGGTCGTTACCTTTTACGGATTAACAAATGGCTTTCAGGGGGTTGAAATTCCTTCTGCCTATCATGTACTAATCGGAAAGTAAATTTCTTATCCTATTCTTACCGAAGTCATCGTCAATGATCCTGCCATGGCTTTATCATTAAACAACGATACCTTTTCATCTTTTCCCTGCAAAGCGAGCGTATACAAAAGAGGCAGATAATGTTCAGGAGTCGGAACAGCCAGCTCAAAAGGTCTTCCATTCGACCGGTAATTGATCAGCGACGTATGATTACCATTCAATATAAACTGCTTCATTTTATCACTCGCTTCCAAAGCCCAGTCATATCCATAATCATCTACATTCATCTTATCCCAGGCGACCATTCTCAGGTTATGCACCATATTACCACTTCCGATAATCAGAATTCCTTTTGAACGTAAACGATCTAATTCGCGGGCAAGTTCATAGTGATAAGCCGGTGTTTGTTGATAATCCAAACTCATTTGAACAACCGGAATATCGGCATCCGGGTACATGTGTTTGATGACACTCCATGCGCCATGATCCAAGCCCCACTTGTCATCCAGAATCACCTCTGTCTTTGTAATTATGTTCTTTGTTGCTTCAGCCAGTTCAGGACTACCGGGAGCCGGATAATTCACCTCATACAACGCCTTCGGAAACCCTCCGAAATCATGTATAGTCCGGGGATTAGACATAGCTGTAACGCGTGTTCCTTTTGTTTCCCAATGTGCCGAAATACAGAGAATTGCTTTGGGTTTTGGAATCGTTCGTACAGATTCTCTGAACCCTCGAACAAACTCATTCTCTTCTATAGCATTCATAGGACTTCCATGTCCGAGAAATAATACCGGCATCTTCTCAGTATTCCCAAATCCCTCTGTTATTCTGCCAAACTCTTTTAAATTCATTGCTACTCCTGTTAATGGCACTACCGCCATCAGTTTGAGAAAATGTTTTCTTTTCATACTCACGCTTAAAGGTAACGAAATCTGTTTACGAAATCAACTGAGTCGTCACGGTGATTGTCCCTGTAAGTGTCTTGTGAATAGGACAGGCATTCGCTATATGCACAATTCGCTGTTGCTGTTTCTCATCCAACTCTCCCTCCACTCGAATCGTACGGATAAATTCAGAAGAATTATTTTTTGCATCGCGCTGCACATCTACATCAACTGTAATAGAACAAACGGACCATCCCTTCCTGTCCAGATACATCCGCAATGTGATTGAAGTACATGCAGCCAATGATGCTGCCAATAGCTCATCCGGAGAAACTCCTTCGTTCTTTCCCCCTAGCTCTTCAGGTTCATCAGCGATGATTGTATGCGTTCCCGCCTGAATCTCTGTACGATACTTATTCTCTTTGATTACAGCACTTACTTTTGCCATTACATCCCGGTATTTATAGTAAAAATACGGTCAATTTTTATTAGTCAAAAGCATTCAGAGCATTATTTGACAACTGGATCATCTGCTCATATTCTTCCGGAGAAAGGTCTCCATGATAATACCCTACCGGATTTATTTTCTGTCCGTTGTGCTCTACTTCATAGTGCAAATGAGGACCTGTTGATTTCCCGCTATTTCCTATAAGACCAATTAAATCTCCCCGCTTAACTTTATCACCTTTTTTTACTTTAAAGGCACTCAGGTGGGCATAACGCGTCTTGTATCCGTATCCATGGTCTATTACAATACTTTTACCGTATCCCCAGCTTTTTATTTCCAGCTCTTCTACTACACCGTCTCCGGTAGAATATACTTCTGTACCTACAGGTGCAGTAAAGTCCATTCCCCAGTGCATTCTCCGGGTTTTATAAACCGGGTCGATACGCCACCCGTATCCTGAAGCCACGCGGGTCATATCCTTATTCCGAACCGGTTGGATAGCCGGAATACTTGCCAGTCGAGCCTCTTTATCCAATGCGATCTCTGACAACTCCTGCAACGAAAGACTTTGCGCATATAACCTCCGTTCTACTTCATCAATCTTTTTATTCGTTGCGATCAGTAATTCTGAATATTTTTTCCCTTCCAGTTCCTTGTATTTTTCCGAACCACCCACTCCCATGCGGCGAAGTTCTTCGGGAAAGGCTTCTGCATTAAATGCAACACGATAGATCGCACGATCCCGCTTCTCCATTTCATCAAGCGCCTTGGTGATCAATTCCAGATCCTGGGTCATCTTATCCAACTGTGCTTTGTAAAATTCATTTTCCTGTCTCAATCTCGTCTCGCGAGGTGAGTCTATCCGTCGGGCAATAAAAAAAGCGAGAATGATTCCGAGTGTAATGGTAGGAGCTATAAAAATAAGTCCTCTAAGAACTCGCTCTCCCCATGTTCGTCGAACACGTTCGTAAGAGAGTGTTTTTGGGTTATATACAAATTTCTTTTTCACTATTCCGAAAATTTCAACGCTGTATTCACTTTTTTAGCGTTCCACATCGTCATTTTTTTCATTTAGCCTGACAAAATTAGGTAATATGGCTAAATTTGCACTTAACTTAACAATCATTAACAGGAATTTTAACACTTTCCTGCTGATATTAAAGGGGATAAAACAAACTTGAGAAGATGAATTTAAACGAAATCCGCAAACAGTTTCTCGATTTTTTCGAGTCAAAAGGACATAAGATAGTGCCCTCTGCTCCAATGGTGGTAAAAAATGACCCGACGTTGATGTTTACCAACGCCGGGATGAATCAGTTCAAAGATTATTTTCTTGGACATGCAGAAGCCAAAGATAAAAGAGTGGCCGATACTCAAAAATGTTTGCGCGTTTCAGGAAAACATAACGATCTGGAAGAGGTCGGTGTAGATACCTACCACCATACCATGTTCGAAATGCTTGGTAACTGGTCGTTTGGAGACTACTTTAAAGAAGAAGCCATTGCCTGGGCGTGGGAATTACTTACGGAGGTCTACAAAATAGACACATCACGTCTTTATGTCACCGTTTTTGAAGGCAATCAGGAAGATGGTGTTCCTATGGATACAGAGTCAATTGAAATCTGGAAAAAATATATTGCGGAAGACCGGATTATTTTGGCCGACAAAAAGGACAATTTCTGGGAAATGGGAGATACCGGTCCATGTGGTCCGTGCACCGAAATTCATGTTGATGCCAGAACAGACGAAGAGCGTGCTAAATCAGACGGAAAATCACTTGTCAACCAGGATCACCCTCAGGTAATTGAAATCTGGAACAACGTATTTATTCAGTATAACCGGATGGCCAGCGGGAAACTCGTTGAGCTTCCGGCAAAACACGTTGATACAGGAATGGGGCTGGAAAGACTGGCTATGGTTCTTCAGGGAAAACAGTCAAATTATGATACGGATTTATTCCAAAACCTGATTAAACACCTCGAAAAAGTATCCGGCTTTACTTATGGAGTAAAAGAAGAAACTGATATCGCCCTGCGCGTTATTGCAGATCACGTACGTGCTATCGCTTTTTCTATCGCAGACGGACAGCTTCCTTCTAACACAGGAGCGGGATATGTGATCCGGAGAATTTTAAGAAGAGCCGTTCGTTATGGATATTCCGTTTTAGACCTGAAAGAACCTTTTATCTGCGGTTTGGCAACCGTACTGTCTAATGAAATGGGAGATGCTTTCCCTGAGCTCCGTTCACAACTTTCAATACTAGAAAATGTGATTCGCGAAGAAGAGAGTAGCTTTTTCAGAACACTTGAACAGGGAATCAAGCGTATTGATACGATCCTTGAAGAACTAACCTCCAAAAATGAAAAAATCATCTCAGGACATGCTGTATTTGAACTCTATGATACGTTTGGATTCCCGGTCGATCTTACTTCATTAATAGCAAGAGAAAACGGTTTTTCTATTGATGAAATCGGATTCAATACCGAACTGGAAAAACAAAAATCACGATCAAGAGCTGCCACTTCTATTGCAACAGATGACTGGGTAGAATTGCGTGAAGATGATCGTTCTGAATTTGTTGGATATGATCATACCGAAACACACGTTTTTATCACCAAATACCGGAAGGTAACACAAAAAGGAAAAACTTTTTTTCAGGTTGTATTGAACATTACTCCCTTCTACGCTGAAGGAGGAGGTCAGGTAGGTGACAAAGGTGTTCTTGTTTCTGAAAGTGAAACGGTACGTATTTTTGATACGAAAAAAGAAAATAATCTTACCGTACATCTTACTGACAAGCTTCCTGAATTCCCATTGGAGAAATTCGAAGCCAAAGTAGATGTAAAACGCCGTGAGCTGGCAGCATCTAATCACTCTGCAACCCACCTTCTTCACCATGCTCTGCGTGAAGTACTGGGAACACATGTGGAACAAAAAGGTTCTCTTGTCAGCCCGGACTATCTCCGTTTTGACTTTTCCCACTTCTCAAAAGTGACGGAAGAAGAACTTTCGCGAATTGAAGAACTAGTCTCAGAAGATATTCGCAAGAATATCTCACTGGAAGAACACCGCGCCGTTCCTATGGACGATGCTGTTGAAATGGGAGCTATGGCTTTGTTTGGTGAAAAGTACGGAGATCTTGTGCGCGTAATTCGCTTCGGAGATTCGGTGGAGCTGTGCGGTGGAACTCACGTTCCTGCAACAGGAAAAATCGGGCTGTTTAAAATCACTTCAGAATCGGCTGTAGCAGCTGGAGTAAGACGTATTGAGGCCATTACAAACGATACTGCCATTGCATTTTATAAAGAAAAAGCGGCTCGTCTGGAGGCAATTCAGCGTTTACTGAAGAATCCTAAAGATCCTGAGAAAGCAATTGAAGATTTACTGACAAAAAATCAGTCCCTCAGTAAAACGATAGAACAGTTCGAAAAAGAAAAAGCAGGACAGTTTAAACAGGAGCTGAAAAACCAGTTTATCGAAAAGGATGGTTTTCTATTTGCTGCAGCAAAAGTAACTATGGGAACCGGAAGCATAAAAGATGTTTTATTTCAGTTAAAAGGAGAAATGAATCAACCTTTTGTTGCCGTAATTGGTGGAGAGGAAGACGGAAAAGCATCTCTTACCATTATGATTTCAGACGAACTGGTTAAAGAAAAGGAACTGCATGCCGGTAATCTCGTCAGAGAATATGCTAAACTCATCCAGGGAGGAGGTGGCGGACAGCCTTTCTTTGCTACTGCAGGAGGAAAAAATCCATCCGGGTTAGACAAAGCACTGGAAGAAATTGCTAAATTGTTCTGATACAATAATACGTAATATACAGGGCAATGGTGTCTGCCCCGAACTGTGGAGAAATGAATTCAAAGCTGATGACGCCTACGAACGGATACAAAACGTATGGTAGGAATCGGCTATGGAAAAAATGAAATTTAGTACGGCATATTTTGCACCTTCCCAATTATGGAAATGGCTGCTGTTATCCTTACTCATAGGAATTCCTGTAGGACTTGCTTCTGCAGGCTTTCTGACTGCACTTGATTGGGTAACACAAACACGGGAAGCAGCCATCTGGCTCATTGCTTTTCTCCCATTGGGAGGATTACTCATAGGGCTGCTCTATCATTACTACGGGCAGGATGTAGTAAAGGGAAATAATCAGCTACTCGAAGAATTTCATAGTCCAAAGCAAATTATCCCATTTAAAATGGCTCCTTTGGTGCTGATTGGAACCCTTTTGACGCATCTTTTCGGAGGTTCTGCGGGAAGGGAAGGTACAGCTGTACAAATGGGAGGAGCCATAGCAGACCAGTTCTCAAAAAAATTCGGAATCACCTCTTCGGAACGTCAAATGATCCTGATTGCCGGAATCAGTGGCGGTTTTGCTTCTGTCTTTGGAACACCACTTGCGGGAGCTGTTTTCGCCATTGAGGTACTTGCAAAAGGGACTAATCGTTACCGTGCTGTTCTACCTTCGCTTTTCACAGCTATTGTTGCAGATATGACCTGTCATTATGCCGGAGCGACCCACACCGTTTATACAATTCCTTTTGTTCCCGACATACAACCTACATTACTTTTGTGGTCCGTGCTTGCCGGTATTCTTTTTGGTCTTGCAGCTTTTTCTTTTTCAAAAGTTGTGCATTTCTTCGGAAAGATGTTCTCTTCTTTTTTCTCCTACCCTCCGCTCCGCCCCGTCATCGGAGGCATAATTATAGCTGTGGTAGTTTACCTCATGGGAACTACAAAATATATCGGTTTGGGTATCCCGACCATTGTCTCAGCATTTGAACAATCACTTCCCCCGTATGATTTTATGATTAAGCTGCTATTGACCACATTTACATTAGGAGCCGGTTTTAAAGGAGGTGAAGTAACTCCTTTGTTTTTTATTGGTGCCACATTGGGTAATGCACTTAGCTTATTCGTTCCTCTACCTATGGCATTACTCGCAGGAATGGGGTTTGTAGCCGTATTTTCCGGTGCTACGAATACACCTCTGGCTTGCACCATTATGGGACTGGAGCTCTTCGGAACCGAAGCAGGTCTATTTATTGCTATTGCTTGTTTCGTCGCTTTTTTCGCTTCCGGGAAAACAGGAATTTACAGTTCTCAGGAAGTTCATCGCTTCAAATCAAAATGGTTCAAAAGATTCGATCGAGCTTCAAAATAGAGTTAATCAGACAGTCAAGGCTGTTCCTTTTCAATTTCTTTATGATACTGTAAATACATCGGTAAAGCTGCTGATCCGTACCAATCCAGAATTTCCACATCGAATACTCCTGCTTCAATTGCCGGATCGGTTTTCAATAATTCCTAAATTTCCTCCTTGTTATCCAGTTTAAAAATGAAAATGCCCCTGTACTCCAATTCATTCTTCCCCAATGGTACTGCAACTACCAACTTATCTTCTTCTGCTAACCGTCCGATATTGTCTAAGCGGTTCAGGCATTTACTTTAGGATTCGAAAACATCCGTACATCTTCATCTGTAATTGTCTTCCCGGCAAGGATCACCAGACGTTCAACAATATTTCGTAACTCCCGGATATTTCCTGTCCAGTTAACAGCGCTTAACTCTTTCAATGCTTCTTCAGTAAAATCCTTACGTTGTATCCCATGATCCGCACACACCATCGTCAGAAAGTGTTCTGCAAGAAGAGGAATATCCTCACGTCGGTCATTCAGAGCCGGAACATGTAGCAAAATGACACTTAAACGGTGATAAAGATCTTCCCGGAAACTTCCTTCCTCAATTTCTTTTCGCAGATCTTTATTCGTAGCCGCTATAACTCTCGCATTAATCCGAATATCTTTCTCTCCTCCTACCCGTGTAATTTTATTCTCTTGCAATGCCCGCAAGACTTTTGCCTGAGCAGAGGCACTCATGTCTCCAATTTCATCTAAAAAGATTGTACCATTCTCCGCCAGTTCAAACTTTCCTTTTTTCTGCTTAACCGCTGAAGTAAACGCACCCTTTTCATGACCAAACAACTCACTTTCAATCAACTCCGAAGGGATTGCTGCACAATTCACTTCAATAAAAGGCCCCTTGTTTCGTCCACTTTGTTCATGTAATTGTCGGGCGACCAATTCCTTTCCCGTACCATTTTCTCCGGTGATTAACACTCTTGCATCAGAAGGAGCGACTTTTTCAATCATCTCTTTTATCTTCATGATGCCGTCCGTCTCTCCGATGATCGATGATCCTTTGACTCTTTTTATCGTTTTCTTAAGTGCTTTGGTTTCTTCCACAAGTGTACTCCGGTCGCAGGCATTGCGAACGGTTACTAAAATCCGGTTCAGGTCAAGCGGTTTCTCAATAAAATCAAACGCCCCCTTTTTTATAGATTCAACAGCCGTTTCTATATTTCCATGTCCGGAGATCATGATAACAGGCGTAGCGACCTCTGATTGAATCAAATCGTCCAATACTTCCATACCATCCATTTGTGGCATTTTAATATCACAAAAGATAACATCAAATGACTCATTCTTCGCCTTCTCCAGTCCTTCTTTACCGTTCTCCGCTTCTTCTATTTCAAACTTCTCAAACTCCAGTATTTCGCGCAATGCTCTTCGAATACTTCTTTCGTCGTCTATGATTAATATCTTGCTCATGGAATTTCTTATTTTTTACGAATTTACTGATTATTCAACAAATCAAATGCCACTCCCTCTTTCAGCGAACAGGGGGTTATAATTATGCGTTCTGTACCGGTTTTCTCCATAATCCACTTCATCTTAGCCGCCGCAATAGGTATCATCTTTCTCCGAACCGGAAGTATACGATGATGACGTTCACGTTCCTTTTCTGTCATTCGCAACAGGATGTCTATCATCACTTCCATTTCATTACGGCTCAACATAACCGGATCAAATCCTTCGGGAAATTCCTTGTCATATAACAGTTCATATAAGGTCTCAAACGACCCGGAAGAGCCTATAAAGTCTGAGCAGGAAATCGTATCAAAAAAACCACCTGTTTTCTCTTCCAAATAGGTATTGATTTTCTCCTTATCCGCTTCAGAAAACGGATCACTGAATGAAAATTGCTGGAATATACGGGAAACACCAATTTCGAAACTATTCATAGCCAGAATACCGCTCTCATCTGCCAGAATAAACTCCGTGCTTCCCCCTCCGATATCCATAATTAACCCTTTTCGGTCAAAATTATGGGTAAGACAAACACCCTTGTAAATCAGCTTTGCTTCTTCGATTCCATCAATTACCTTACAGGGAATACGCAACTCTTCTTCTATTTTACGAACAAATTCTTTTCCATTTATAGCATTTCGAATGGCCGATGTAGCAATAGCCTGAATTTTCATACAACCGTATTCCTTACAAATTATCATAAAACGTCCCAAACAGTCCATTCCTCTTTGCCAGGCGTCTTCTGAAATACGGTTATCATTTATTCCTCCCATACCAAGTGCAACTCCTTCTTTTGTCGAAAGAAGTAACTCAGGATGGGGTTCTCCGTTTCTAATGATCAGTAAATTAAATGTATTTGTGCCCAGGTCAATTGCGGCAACGGGTTCCTGTCCCTTACTCATTCATTATGATTTTTTAAATATCCAGTTGATTAAATTTCCAAAACGCAGACGGTATCCTGTAACAAGCAAGGCACTCTTAAACACTCGTGCTGCAATCCCTATGTTGAACATGATTCCAAGAAGTAACAATACAATAGCCATTAACAAATGCCAAAGTTCTCCACTTTCGTATCCCAGTCCCAGATTCACCATAATCACCATCGGCGATGTATAAGGAATTATTCCCAACCAAAAAGATAATTCAGCATCCGGGTTTTCAGCTACGTACCACCCCGACCAAATACCTATCAAAAACAAGAAAATCAATGGAATAAGAAACTGTTGTCCGTCAGATTCCGAACCTTGAGCTGCTCCCAGTGCAGCAAATAGCCCACCGTAGAATAAATACCCCAGTATCAGTAACAGAACAAAGAAAGTTCCCATCACTCCAAAGTTTAGTTGTTCATACACCAATTGAACCAGGTCGTTATAAGGTGTGTACTCCTGTCCTGCGATAAGATTGGCAGCATCAAACATATCCGGAAAGAAAACGGATCGAAAGAAAAGTAAACCTCCTAAAATCAATATCGTCCAGATTACAAACTGTATCAGTGCAGCAATACCTATTCCTAACAATTTTCCGGTCATTAATTCCCCAGGCTTTACCGTTGCAAGTAACACCTCTGCTATACGACTGGATTTTTCACGTGATGTACTTCGTAAAATGGTCATTCCAAAAAGGAAAATAAACAGGAAGACAATTCCTCCGAAAACGACTCCTGCATAAGCTGCCAGTTTGTAATTTCCTAATTCTTCAGGATGGTAGGCATCCCGTACTTCCAGGTTTAACGGATGTTTAACGATGAGAAACTCTTTTAGGGTCAAATCCGTAAACTCTTTTGCTTTCAGTCCTTCCAAACGCTTTTCCAACTCACGCTGAACCCGTAGCGGGATCTTCGAATTCAATCGTTTCTTCTGAAAAAAGAAAACATGGTTATTGGATAGTACCTTTTCGTTTACAACCAGCAGTGCATCAAAACCGGCATACTCAGGATCTGAAGTGAAAGAAGCAGGCTCTACATAGGAATTGATAAACGCGTACTCTATTTGCCCGGAAGAATCAGGAACGATTATATTTTCAAGTGTTTCAACCGGATCAGAAACCAGTACGCGGACATGTTCTTCTTCTCCCCCGGAAGCTGTAAATAAAATATAGAGGATAAACAGTACAACGAGAGGTCCTCCTACTGCCATCGTCAGAAATGAGCGACTTTTGAGACGCTCCTTCAATTCTCTTCCGGCAATACTTATAATTCTTTTCATGCTTTATTAGTGTGTTACAGTAGTTTCCCGGATAAATACTTCTTCCATAGACGGTAACTCTTCCCAGGCACCTTCTATATCAATTTTCGGAACCAGCGTTTCCAGTAAACTCTTGAAATTACTGTCTCCGACCATCCGCACACGGGCAATATATCTGTTCTCCCCAATGATTTTTTTATCAACCAGATCAAAACCTGTCCATAAGGCAGTAGCAAATGCAATCATATTACCAGAGAACTGTACCGCATAAAGTTTTTCAGAATGATGTCCCCTGACCTCCTGAACAGTTCCTTCCAGAATTTTCTTGCTCTTATCTAGTAAAACAACATGATCGCATAATTCTTCCACACTGCTCATATTATGCGTGGACAAAAGAATTGTTTTTCCCTCCTCTTTCATTTCCCGCAATATGCCACGAATCAGTTTTACATTACCGGGATCAAATCCACTGAAAGGTTCATCAAGAATTAATAGATCCGGATTATGAAAAACGGTGGAAATAAACTGTACTTTCTGAGCCATTCCTTTGGACAGCTCTTCAATACGTTTACCTCTCCACTCGTGAATACCAAACTTTTCCATCCAGTGATCCAACGCTGCTTTACTTTCTTTTTTACGTAGACCACGTAAAGTCCCCATAAATAGCAGAAAGTCCGAAACGGTCATATTGGGATACATTCCTCTTTCTTCAGGCAGGTACCCGAGAGAACTCAGTTGCTCCCGGGTCATTAACCTATTATTCAGATAAACACCACCATCATCAGGAATGATAATCTGATTAATAATTCGGATTAACGTTGTTTTTCCGGCTCCGTTGGGTCCCAGAATTCCATGAATTTTTCCCGGTTCAAATTTAGCCGACACATTATCCAATGCCAGTTTGATTCCGTATCGTTTTGTTATATTCCTGACTTCAAGCATAGATTTGTTTCTCGGCTAAATATAAAAAGAAGTTTTTACCTGCAAATACAACAAAAGGCATTCTCCCTACGGGAAAATGCCTTTTCTCTATATTTTCTGAACGAATCAGCTTTGGAACATATCCTTCACCCGCTGAAAGAATCCTTTATCTCTATCTTCCGGTTTTGGAGTAAAATTTTCGCTTTCTTTCAGTTTTTCAAGAATTTCACGTTCTTCTTTCGAAACTTTTGTCGGTGTCCAGATATTAATATGTACAAATAAATCACCGGATCCATATCCCTGCACATTAGGAAGTCCTTTCCCCTTCAGGCGAAGCATCTTTCCACTCTGTGTTCCTGGTTCTACTTTGATTTTTGCCTTACCTGTAACCGTAGGAATTTCAATCGACTCACCTAAAACAGCATCGATAAAGCTTATATACGCATCATAATGAAGATGTTCTCCATCTCTTCGTAAAAGAGGGTGCTCTACTTCTTCAATTACGATCAGAAGGTCTCCCGGAATCCCGTTAAAGGGTCCTGCATTTCCTTTTCCCGTAACACTCAATTGCATCCCTTCTTCCACTCCTGCCGGGATGTCGATCTCAATCACCTCTTCCTGGCGTTTCAATCCCTGATTATCCGCATCCGCAGGTTTTTTATCAATGATCTTACCTGTACCATTACAAGAAGGACAGGTAGAAGCTGTCTGCATCTGCCCAAGGAAAGTTTGTGTCACACGCATTACACGTCCGCTTCCATTACACTGCGAACAGGTTTTATAGGTAACTCCGTCTGCATTAACCAGCTTGTTAACTTTGATTTTCTTTTTTACACCGGTAGCTATTTCTTCCAACGTAAGTTTAATCTTAACACGCAGGTTACTACCTCTTGAGGTACGTGCCCCACCACCTCTGGACGATCTGCCACCTCCGAAACCACCGAAAGCACCACCAAAGACATCCCCGAACTGTTCAAAGATATCTTCCATGTTCATGCCTCCGCCACCGAAGCCACCTCCTGAAGCACCTCCAACACCGGCGTGACCAAATCTGTCGTATCGCTGACGTTTTTCTACATCACTCAACACTTCATAAGCTTCGGCAGCTTCCTTAAACTTTTCTTCCGCCTCTTTGTCGTCAGGATTTTTATCCGGGTGATACTTCAGCGCCAGTTTACGGTATGCTTTTTTTATTTCTGCCTCAGTAGCCGATTTTCCAATACCAAGAACTTCGTAATAATCTTTCTTTTCACTCATAATTCAAAATGTGCTTATTGCCCTACAACAACTTTGGCATAGCGCAACACTTTATCTTTCAAAAAGTATCCTTTTTCCACTACATCAACGATTTTGCCCTTAAGACTCTCTTCGGGAGCCGGAATATTCGTGATTGCATCATGTAACTCGGCGTCAAATACTTCTCCCTGTGCCTCCATTGGCTTTAACCCTTTTGAAAGTAAAACACCTTCAAACTTCTGATGCACAAGACGGAAGCCTTCTTTTACAGCCTCTACATCTTCAATTTTCTCATTGGCCTTTGTTGCACGCTCAAAGTCATCAAGAACCGTTAATAATTCCTTCATCAACTCTGCTCCTGCCTGATTGATAATATCCGCTTTCTCCTTGATTGTTCGTTTACGGAAATTATCAAAATCAGAGTACAGACGTACGTATTTGTCATTCATTTCGTTATATCTGTCCTCCCAGGTGGGTTCTGTTGATTCCTTTTGTTCCTCTTTATCCAGAACTTCGTCCTGTTTAACTTGTTCTTCCCTATTTTCCAATTCTTCTTTCTCAGCCATAACTCACCATTTTTGAATTCTAACTCAAACTTTTTGCCAACTAAAAAAAATGGACAATCTGACAGTTCAGTTATCCATTTTTCATTTTATCTGACAGTAAACCTGCCATTTTTTGTACTTCCTATAGTCTTCTGATATCAGCTCCTAAATTACTCAAACGAATATCAATATCCTGATACCCCCTGTCAATTTGTTCGATATTATGAATTACACTACGTCCTTCTGCCGATAGTGCCGCTATCAAAAGCGATACTCCTGCACGAATATCGGGGGAAGTCATTTGTATCCCTCTCAAAGGGTACTTTCTATCCAATCCAATTACAGTTGCTCTGTGTGGATCACAAAGTATAATCTGCGCTCCCATATCAATCAGTTTATCGACAAAAAATAACCGGGATTCAAACATTTTCTGATGAACCAACACCGCACCTTTCGCCTGCGTTGCCACTACCAAAATAATACTCAATAAATCCGGAGTAAACCCGGGCCACGGAGCATCTGATATCGTCATAATTGACCCGTCTATAAACGTTTCAACTTCGTAGGACTCCTGAGCAGGGATAAACAAATCATCTCCTCTCAACTCCATCTGAATACCCAGTTTTCGGAATACATCAGGAATAATTCCTAAATTCTCATATGACACATCTTTGATCGTAATTTCCGACTGTGTCATCGCAGCCAGTCCAATAAACGAACCTATTTCGATCATATCCGGAAGAATTCTATGGAAACAACCTCCCAACTTATCAACTCCATCAATTTCAAGACGATTTGAACCTATTCCTGCAATCTGTGCGCCCATACTATTTAGCATTTTACACAATTGCTGCAGATAGGGTTCACAAGCTGCATTATAAATCGTTGTATGTCCCTCTGCTAATACAGCAGCCATTACAACATTTGCCGTTCCGGTCACAGAAGCCTCATCAAGATGAATATAAGTTCCTTTAAGTTTTTTTGCTTTGACGGAGTAAAAATACTCTTCCGCATCAAAATTGAACTCAGCGCCCAATCTGGCAAATCCCTCAAAATGTGTATCCAGTCGTCTACGCCCGATCTTGTCTCCTCCGGGTTTGGGTATAAACCCTTCACCGAATCTAGCCAGTAACGGTCCAACGATCATAATCGACCCCCGAAGACTACTTGCCCGATTTTTAAAATCTTCCGAACGCAAATAATCCAGATCAATTTCTTTGGCCTGAAAAATGAAAGTTCCCTTTTCAACCTTCTCTACTTTTACTCCCATTGCCTGTAAAAGTGAGATTAACTTATTCACGTCAATAATATCCGGAAGATTGGATATGGTTACTTTATCTTCTGTTAAAAGTACCGCACACAAAATCTGAAGTGCTTCATTCTTTGCTCCCTGGGGAACTAACTCTCCCTTAAGTTTCTTCCCTCCGTATATTTCAAATGATGCCATTCTTATCTCTTTTTCTTATTTTTTCCTTTGAGCGGTTTTTTCTTACGCGCATTTGGATTCACACCAATAGATCTCAAAATCTGATTGGTTGAAGTAAGATCTTCAGGGTCTTCTACCTGTAACTTTCCGTTTGACAATTCGGAAAGTTGATTCATGATAACTTTGTTTTCAACCGTATCATTGTTATACGTAAGATACAGTTTCTTCATGATATTCGCCAGACGCTTTGTAACTGCACTTTTCTCTTCAGGATCAGATATTACAAGTGCTTTTTTGATCATTTCCTGAATATTATGACCATAATGTCCGTAACGAATCGAATTTTTAGGGTATCCGATCCTCTCAGGTCTTTCTTCAAGCGTTTCTCTACTGGGAATTGGGTAAGGTGAATCTACATCCAATTGGAAATCGGACATTATGAACAAATGTGTCCATAATTTATGTCTAAAGTCATCCACATCTCTCAAATGCGGATTTAACTGTCCCATCACCTCTATAATCGCCTTTGCTGCCCGATTTCGTTCGTCTCTGTCTTCAATTTTACGTGCAAAATCAATCATCTTCTGCACGTTTCTGCCATACTCAGGAATGAGCATTTTCGGCCGAACCGTATTATATTCCATTCTAAAATACTCCTATTTACCTCAAAAGTAATAAAAAGCGAAAAACTATCACGTATTAATTTTGTGAAAAAGCCAAATATCTATAAAACAGAAAGGCTACCAAAGGGCAGCCTTTCTGATTATAGTATCACTAGGTTTCTTATTTCACAATTGCCAAGAAAGCTGAGCTTTCAAAGAACTTGATAAATTCTCTGTCTTTAGCTGCCTTCGCTTTCAATGAAGCATCTTTTCCAAAAGCAGACTTAAGATTATTTACAACAGCATTCTCGTTGTTTTGTCTTGCAGCAATGATTGCTTTCAAGTAATAAGACATTGCTTCTTCTTTAGCGTCAGCCTCGTCAATAGTAGATGATGCTGCGTCAAGATTTCCAGCTAACACCTGAGCCAAAGCCTTGTTAAATGTTTTCTCATCTCCCATGTTTGAAACTGCATCTTCATACTTACCGTCCTGAATATTCGCAATTCCCATGTTGTATTTAACTTCTGCACCTGCTGACATAGCCTGACCATACAATTCTTTTGCTTTTGTACGATCTCCTGAAATGTGAGCGATCACACCAAGGTTATTCAACGACTGAGGGTTCTCCTGCATGTTGTTCGCTTTCTCAAACTTCGCTTTCGCCTCGTTTGTTTTTCCCTGTAGGAATAATACATATCCAACATTGTTAGGTCCTCTCCAGTCTTCTGAGTACAATCTCTCAACTTCTTTATAGATACGAAGTTTTTCGTTCAGATCATCTGTCAAAGTAGCAGCAAACAACAACTCTTCAACTTTCAATGTATCAGGGTTTGTTTTTGCCAATGCTGTCAACTCTTCATCTGAGTATCCTGTAAGATCATACACAAAGTTAATTTGTGAACGACGCAACTGTGGCAATACATTTTTCTCAAGGTAATCAAATGTTTTAGCCATGTTACGCATTTCTTTCTCACGTTGAGTAGGGTCACTGTACATACTCAATACACGCAACACAAGATTCTTCTCATCCTCCTGCATTTCAGACTTTTCAAGTTCAGCCTTAAATCCAGCCCAGTCTTCTCCTTTTGCCTGAAGATTGAATGACTCGTCTGCCTGACCAAACTCGTTCTTTGCTTTCTTTGCAATAGAAGCGGTTGCTTTCTTTCCTGACTCAGAGCGAGCTGTTGAAAGCTCATTATTTCTTCCCTCTTCCCCTTCAGGAGATGCATAAGCAAGAATGTTTATTGTCTTAGGAGCAATTTTCGGATTTGTTTGAGCTGCTGCCATGAACGCTTCAAATGCCTTAATATCTTCATCCTTCATTTCAGCAGGACGAACATTACTCATATTTTTAAGATAGTTGATCTGTGCCTTGGCTACTTCTTCCGTTACTCTTTGGAACTGATCTGCACCGATAAGTACTTTTTGATCATTCTGAACAAGATAAGGAGTAATTATTGTTGCATCAGCGATCTTCTCGGGACCAAACTGATCTTTCTCTTTTCCTTTTTTATAAACTACACCGGATACCGATAATTCCGATTCTTCCATTGAAGGCTTGTATGCAACTACATCTGTATAGGTAAATTTCCCACCAGGTTTAAACATAATAGTTTGTCCGTTACCTTCAGCTTTTTCACCTTGGATTGTGATTGTTTTCAACGCAACCCCTCCAACAGAAGGAGTTATTTCGACAGAAGCCTTTTTATTCAATCCTTTTTCAGGAAGCACACCTTCTACCTTGATTCGTACGCTATCCCCGTGCATCTCCAATGGATCCGGGGTAACCGTATAATCTACATCTTTCAACAAGTCACAACTTGTTGTCGTCAAACCACCTGCCAACGCTATAGCTGCAAGTCCTTTTAAGCTTTGATTCTTCATTATAAACCTAGTTTTTAGCTTTTCCAGTTAATTACTGTGCAATAATAATGATTTTTTTTAGTTCTTAAAAAAGTACCCCCATTTTTTATGACTATTTAAGATTTAGCAAATATTCTGGGTTCTTTCATCTCTTTTTTTCCAGCCAAAATTTCCTGTGTAGTTAATTGACTCAGAGGATCTACCCATTCTCCGGCTATTTCAACAACCGGAAATAACACAAATTCCCTTTCGGAAAATGATGGGTGTGGAATAATGAGCCGTTCTGATAAAAGGACCTGTCGTTCGTAAAAAATAATATCCAGATCGATTGTTCTGGAAGTATAACCTTCACCGGGAACCACAACTCTTCCCATATCAACCTCAATGCTTTTCAAAAAATCCAGCAGTGCTAGCGGAAACAACTCTGTATCAACTATCAACGCAGCATTCAACACATCAACTTCCGCCTCAAAACCAACGGGTTCTGTCTCATAAAGAGAAGATACACTTATCACCTCCCCTATCTTTCTGATTTCCTGAATTGCTCTCTTCAAATATTCTATGCGAGGTTCAATATTTGACCCCAAAGCAATTACAACTTTTGCCATATCCCATTTTTAATTGCCGCTAATATACATTATTGTGCCATCTATCAAACTTTAGAACTTACTCAACACAAAAAACGCTAATTTTACAATAGAATTAAACGCGATACATTATGAGCACACCACAAATTTCCTTTTGGAAGGTATTTTGGCCAAGTTTAACTGCCATTGTAGTTTCCTCTGTTTTCAGCTCCATTTTCTTTTTCCTGTTTTTGGGAGCAACAATTGGTGCTTTCACAGCTGGATTTGAAACGAAAAAACTGCAGATTGAAGACAATAGCATTTTGCATCTTCAACTGAACGAGCCAATTACAGATAAAACCAATGCTTCTTTCAATCCGGTTGAGTTTAAATTTGACGGAACAATTGGCCTTGTTGATCTATTGGTAGGAATAGAAGAAGCAAAAAATGACAGTAAGGTAAAAGGTATTTTCATTGAACTTTCGAATCTTCAGTGCGGAATAGCAAGTCTTTTTGAATTAAGAAAGGCTTTGGAAGATTTTAAGGAATCCGGAAAGTTTATTATTGCTTATAACTCCGGAGAAGTTGTCACTCAGAAAGAATATTTATTGACTTCTGTCGCAGACGAAAATTATGGATTTCCTACCTCTACCATGGAATTCCTTGGTCTTGGCGGGGAATATATGTTTTTCAAAAACCTGTTTGATAAATTAGACCTTGAAATGCAGGTTATACGCGGTCCTAATAATGACTTCAAAAGTGCTGTTGAACCCTATTTTCTTGATAAGATGAGTGACAGTGCCAGATTTCAGGCACAACGCTACCTGAATAGCATTTGGGAAGACTACTTAACAGTTGTCAGCTCCTCCAGAGGTGTTAGTGTTACCGAACTTGATGAAATTGCGGAAAATGTTAAGATTCGTAGAACAGGAGACGCGGTAAAGTATAAACTACTCGACGCTACGAAATATCAGGATGAAGTGTACTCTCTTCTTAAAAAGAAAGTTAACAAAGCTGAAAAAGATGATTTAAAACTTATTAAATTCTCGACATATGCCCGTAAAAAAGCAAGAGAAAAACGCACACTTGACGATGCTAAAGACGCCAATATTGCCGTAATTTTAGCCGAAGGAGGAATTGCAACAGACGGTGAAGGAATTGTCTCTTCTGAATTGGTTAAGCAAATTCGCGAAGCGCGTGAAGAAGATGATATCAAGGCTGTTGTTTTCCGTGTAAACTCTCCGGGAGGAAGTGCTCTTGCCAGTGAAGAAATCTGGCGGGAAATAACCTTGACAAAAGAACAAAAACCTGTTATTGTCAGTATGGGGAATGTTGCCGCATCAGGAGGTTATTATATTTCAGCTCCGGCCAACCGTATTTTTGCAGAATCCACAACCATTACAGGATCAATTGGTGTATTTGGTGTAATTCCCTACACAGGAAAAATGCTGGAAGAAAAAGTTGGTCTTTCTTTTGACCGGATAAGTACAAATTCTCACGCTGTAATGTCCACCAACAGAAAACTGACGGAAGATGAAATGAGTATTATTCAGAAAGAAGTTGATCAGATTTACGAAGAGTTTGTAACGATTGTTGCAAAAGGAAGAAACCTGACACCCGAACGTGTAAATGCAATAGCTCGCGGACGTGTCTGGACTGGTAAGGATGCATTGGCAATCGGACTGGTAGATGAGTTAGGTGGTTTAAATGATGCCATTGCCTACGCTGCAAAAGAAGTAAACATCAAAGAACCGATTATTACCTACTTCCCGAAATCGAAGCGAGATCAGTTTATGGAAATTCTTGAAGCTATTACGGAGGAAGAGGATATGGATGCACAGATGAGAACAAACTCTACGCTTAGCCAACAGATTTTAACAATCATGAATAACATGAAAGAAATTGATAATATGAAAGGTATTCAAATGCGTATGCCTTATCTCATGGAGATTCATTAATCCGAATTATCCAGATCTGTTAAGGGTTGTCTACTTGTAGGCAACCCTTTTTTACACAAAAAATTTTCGTACTGAGATCTATTTCGATACTTCTTAAAAGAACAGTTCAATTTCATACCCGGTATGCTTTCGGATATTAAGTACTCTATCATCATTTAATAATAAATACTGCCCTTTTACCCCCTGTAAAACACCTCGTATCTCCTCTTCTTTGTCAAAACTCACGGACTTGATCTTTTCCGGATATTGCAGTACGGGATATTCAAACGTCAATACCTCATCATCGTCTGAAATAAAACTACTAATATCAGAGGGAAGCATTTCTTCAAGGCGCCACTTCTCCTCAATAAGGTCTACTGACTCATCGTTTATATTTTTCAACATGTTTCGCCAGTTGGTTTTATCCGTATAGAAAGATTTAAGCGCAACCTCAATTCTTCCTGCTTCATATCGGTTGGGTGTTTCAGCCAATCGAATAGCCTGATAAGCCCCCTGATCTATCCAGCGAACCGGTACCTGTTGACTTCGTGTCACCCCCACTTTAACCTGATCTGTCAATGCCAGATACACAATATGGGGTTGGTTGTGATTTCGCTGCTCCCACTCAACATCTCTCCCCTCTCCCAAATGTGCCCTACACAACTCAGGTCGAATAATACATTCGGAAGACTCTGGTGCATTGATAAAACACTTGTAACAGAAACCCTGTCCAAATGATTTTTTTGTTACTGCACCGCACGAAGAGCAATGAATCACACCGGTATGTTTCAAAAGAATTTCATTTCCCAGAAGTTCATTCATATTAACCTCTGTCTCAAATACCATTGTATATTGTATAGGTTCACCATTCTGAACCTTCATCTTACGCAAATCTCCTTTAACCATAGACACAAAGTTAGTAAGTTACGTGTAGATTTTATTCCTTGCCCAAAAAGTAATTTATTTTATTCTCCTATTATTTCGATAGGAAATATATTATTTCTATTTTTGGCAAAATTTTTCAGATTTTTGACAAAGGAAATAAGAAGCATGCGAGACGAAAAAAGCAAACAATTACAAAAACTACTTCAGGAAGTATGTAGTGAATACACATCTGGGATTGTTTTCTCTACCAGTCTGAGTATGGAAGATCAGGTAATTACTCATCATATTTTTTCAAACAATCTGCCTGTTTCCGTATTTACACTGGATACGGGACGACTTTTTCCGGAAACATACAAAGTACTTGAGAATACGAGAAATCGATACAAGAAACCAATTCAGGTTTTCTTCCCAAACCATTCAAAAGTAGAAGAACTTGTCAACAACAAAGGAATGTTCAGTTTCTATGAATCCCCTGAAGACAGAAAGACCTGTTGCCATATACGAAAAGTAGAACCACTTAACAGAGCGTTGAAAGGCGCTAACGTATGGATAACCGGGCTAAGATCAGAACATTCGGAAAGCAGAAGCGGATTATCTATATTTGAGCAAGACACAACTCGTCAACTCGTGAAAGTAAATCCGTTATTAGACTGGACAACCGAAGATATTACCGCCGAAATTAAACGGCACTCGATTCCTTACAACCCTCTTCACGACAAAGGTTTCATTAGTATCGGATGCCAACCTTGTACCCGGGCTGTGAAGGCAGGAGATGATTTTCGTTCCGGACGCTGGTGGTGGGAAGACAAATCGAAAAAGGAATGTGGGTTACACACTACTAACTAATAAAGTAATGGATTATTTAGATCATCTGGAGGCAGAAGCCATTCATATTATGCGTGAGGTTGCAGGGCAATTCGAACGTCCTGCGTTGTTATTCAGTGGAGGAAAAGACAGTATTACACTGGTACATCTGGCACTAAAAGCATTTCGTCCCGGGAAACTTCCTTTCCCGCTGGTACACGTTGATACGGGACATAATTTCCCCGAAGTACTTGAGTTTAGAGATCAACTTGCACAAGAACTGGGAGAGAAACTCATCGTACGGAAAGTAGAAGATACGATAAAACGACAAGGGCTTCAGGATGGAAAAGGAAAATTTCCCAGTAGAAATGCACTTCAAACCTATACACTTCTTGAAGTCATAGAAGAGTTTGAGTTTGATGCATGCATCGGGGGAGCAAGAAGAGACGAGGAGAAGGCTCGTGCCAAAGAACGCATTTTTTCTGTTCGTGACGAATTCGGTCAATGGGATCCGAAAAAACAACGACCAGAGTTGTGGAATATATACAACGGGCGTATTGACCAGGGAGAAAATGTCCGCGTCTTCCCTATCAGCAACTGGACAGAGCTGGATGTATGGAATTATATCAAACGCGAAAAGATTGAACTTCCGCATATTTACTTTTCACATCCCAGGGAATGTATTTACACCGAACATGGTCAGCTTATGACAACCAATGAATTTGTTACTCTTTCACGAGAAGACAGAATCGTAACAAAGGATGTTCGTTACAGAACAGTTGGTGATATGACCTGTACAGCTGCTGTGGAGAGTATTGCTTATACGGTTGACGATATCATCGACGAAATAACGGTGACAAAAATCAGCGAACGCGGAGCTACTCGAATGGATGACAGAGCAAGCGAAGCTGCAATGGAAGACAGAAAGAAAAACGGATATTTTTAGACAAATGGATTTACTACGATTTTTTACTGCGGGGAATGTTGATGACGGAAAAAGCACACTCATCGGACGACTGTTATTCGACAGCAACTCCATTTCAACAGATATTATAGAAACCCTGACGAAACAGAGTAAAACCTTTACGGAAGACACAGGGATTGACCTGGCTCTTCTTACCGATGGATTGCGCGCAGAAAGAGAACAGGGAATCACTATTGATGTGGCATACAAGTACTTCTCTACCCCTAAAAGAAAGTTCATTATTGCCGATACTCCGGGACATGCAGAATATACTCGAAATATGTTTACGGGAGCTTCTACAGCCGATCTGGCAATTATTCTTATTGATGCCAGAAACGGTATTACCGATCAGACGAAGAGACATTCTATCATCTCATCTATTCTCAGAATTCCGGAAATCATTCTTGTAGTAAATAAGATGGATCTTATCGGTTATAGCGAAGAAATATTTAATTCGATTCAGGAGGAGTATACTGAATTCGCTAAAAAAATAGGGTTGAAAAAAGTGACCTTTATTCCTGCTAGTGCTCTTGCCGGAGATAATGTGGTGCGTAAATCAGATCGTATGCCATGGTACGAAGGAGGTACATTACTGGGCTATCTGGAAAACTGCCCTTCAGAACGAGAGGAAGAAATTTCCGGACAGGGAAGGTTTCAGGTACAGTATATCATCCGCCCACAAACGGAAAAACTTCATGATTACAGAGGTTATGCAGGGTCTGTAGTAAGTGGAACACTCAAAAAAGGAGAACTTATTGACATTTTTCCATCCGGACAAACCAGTAGAATTGTCAAAATTGAAAAAGAAGGAAAAGAAATTGAGGAGGCCACTACGAACGAAGCTGTAATTATTCACATCGACGATGATATAGACATCAGTCGAGGAACAACATTTTCCTCTAACGCGTCAGAAATACAGGTCGAAAAAGATCTTGAGGCTACTCTTTGCTGGATGGATAACAAGGGATTCCAACCCGGACAAAAGTTTATTCTTATGCAAAACAGCTTTTCAACAAAGGCACGGATTAAAGAAGTTTCCGGTAAAATTGATATTCATAGCTTTGACCATATAACGGAAGACACAAGCTTGCACCTGAACGAATTCGGTATCGTCAGTATAAAGACAGCTGTTCCTGTTGCTTATGATCCATTTGGTAAGAATACGCGAACAGGGGCTTTTATACTGATAAATGAGAATACCAATAACACGGTTGCTGCAGGTATACTTCACTAACGAAAATCTTCCCGCATACTATAGTTGAATCAATTGATTCTTAACAGAGGCGATGGTAAGCGTTCAATTTAGTGTATCTTTGCCAAAAATTCAGGCATGACTTTTCACGATTTGAATCTGAACAAACCACTTTTGAGAGCACTTGATGACATGGAGTTGAGTACACCTACTCCTATTCAAAAAGATGCTTTCTCAGTCATTATGTCCGGGCGTGATGTGCTTGGAATTGCGCAAACAGGTACGGGTAAAACACTTGCTTACCTCCTACCCTCTTTGCGATTGTGGAAGTTCACAAAAGATATTCACCCACAAGTTATTATTATTGTTCCTACAAGAGAGCTTGTTGCGCAGGTTGTTGATGAAGCACAAAAACTGGGAGCTTATCAGAACGTCCGTATCCTTGGTGTATATGGTGGAGCCAATATCCGTACGCAGGAAGCTAACATTCGTGAGGGAGTTGATATTCTGGTCGCAACGCCGGGACGCTTGAACGATCTCATTTTAAATGGAGCACTTGCTACAAAAGCTGTTAAACGTCTGATTATTGACGAGGTAGATGAAATGTTAAGCCTCGGATTCCTTCCTCAATTAAAAAATATTCTGGACTTACTTCCTGAACGCAGACAGAACCTTCTTTTCTCTGCGACTGTAAGTCCTGAAATTGAAGAGCTAATTACTGCTTTTTTTACAAACCCTGAAAAAATAGAAGCAACTCCTTCAGGAGTCCCTGTTGCAAAAATTGAGCAAGTTGCATTTGCCGTTCCCAATTTCAATACGAAGTATAATTTGCTTCTTCATCTTTTGGAGGACAAAGACCTGTATACCAAGATTATTGTTTTTATCTCTTCACGGAAGTTTGCAGATAAAGTAGCCGAAAAGCTAGAAAATGATCTACAAGAAACGATTGGCGTCATTCACTCCAACAAAGCACAGAATACGCGTTTTGGAGTTACGAATAGTTTTGAGTCAGGTGAAATCCGTGTGTTGGTAGCAACTGATCTTTTCGCAAGGGGACTGGATATTTCCGATGTCTCTCACGTTATTAACTTTGATATGCCGGATGAGGCGGAATTTTACCTGCACCGAATAGGACGTACCGGACGTGCTGAACAACGAGGAAAATCAGTTTCTTTTTATACCGAAACTGAAATTCCGAAAAAAGAAGCTGCAGAAAATTATATGAACCAGCGTATCCCTGTATTGGAAATACCTGAAGAAGTAGCAATCTCCGATGAACTCATCGAAGAGGAAAAAGAGAGCATACGCGTACCCAATGTTCAGGTAAAACTGGCAACCAATCCTTTCCGACGAGGATCGGATGACGATGGCTTAAGAGGTAGAAAAAGAGCTACTCGTAAAGCACCTGTTAAGAAAAAGAAAAAAAGAAAATAACTCATTCATAAGCTGATTAAATGACAATC
Organism: Wandonia sp.; assembly: GCF_984588085.1. Lineage (NCBI taxonomy): Bacteria > Pseudomonadati > Bacteroidota > Flavobacteriia > Flavobacteriales > Crocinitomicaceae > Wandonia > Wandonia sp. The sequence goes on along the minus strand of NZ_CFIGVI010000024.1, from coordinate 5,807 downwards.
CAAAGAGGACAACTGGTTGAACTTGAAATAACTGATTTTGCTTTTGGTGGAAAAGGAATTGCGCGCATACCTTCTGAAGAAGGAAGCTATCCCATTTTTGTAGATAATTCATGGCCGGGACAAACGGTCCTTGCCCGGGTTACCAAAAAAAGAAAAAGACACGCTGAATGTTCACTGGTAAAAGTTCTCAAGAAGTCTCCTGAGGAAATTCATCTTCCTTATCAGCCTATTTCCGGTGCACCCTATATTTTCGTTCCGGTTGAACGTCAGATAGCGTGTAAGCGTCAAACAACACTGGATGTATTTCGAAAAATTGGTAAAATACAGGATATTGAAGATCGATTTGATGAATTTATCGCTTCTCCTGCTGTATTTAACTACCGAAATAAAATGGAGTATTCGTTCTCCTGCATCGAACACGACATTGCAACCGATGAAGAGATTGACGATGCTTTTGCGTTAGGTTTCAAGCACAGAGGAACCTGGTGGAAAGTTGAAAATCTGAATGCAGAATCCGGGCTATTTGATACCGAATGGGAAAATAAACTTTCAATTGTGCGGGAATACCTGAAGCAAACAGATCTTCCTGCATGGCATCCTCCTCGAAAAGAAGGTTTCTTTCGTCATATCGTTGTCAGAAAATCCTTTTTTCAGGATCAATTATTGGTTAACCTTGTTACCTCTTCCGAAGGTCTTGATCGTTTTGATGCAGATGCTTTCGGTCAAAAACTTCAGGAGTTATTTGGTGGCCGGATTGCCGGTTTTCAACATACAATAAATGATAATGTAGCCGATCGTGCAAAAATCGAAAACGGTACCTGGCGATTGGTTTTCGGAGAAGAAAAAATCATTGAAGACCTGCTTGATCTGAAATTTGAAATTTCGATGGAGAGCTTCTTCCAAACGAATCCAAAGAGTGCCGAAAAGCTATACACGAAGGCTCTGGATTATGCATTTGAGAAGAATGATCTGGACAATAAAGTCCTGATGGATCTTTTTTGTGGAACCGGAACCATTGGTCAGATTTTATCAACCCGAACAAACAATACGGAAATTATCGGAGTAGATATTGTTCCTGAGGCCATCGAAGATGCGAAACGAAATGCGAAACGAAATGCGATTGATACGATCAATTTCTACGCCGCAGATGTCGGAAAATTCCTAAAAGAATTCCCTCAATACGCTGGTAAAATAGCGACGATCATTCTTGATCCGCCGCGAGCAGGAATCGCTCCAAAGACTTTACAAAAAGTAATTGATCTCAAAGCAGATCGCATTGTCTATATTTCCTGTAATCCTGCTACACAGGCACGGGATACGGAAACTCTTCAGGAGAATGGATATGCATTGGAAAAGGTATCTTTTGTGGATCAATTCCCACATACCAGTCATATAGAATCCATCGCTAAATTTGTTCGTCAATAATACGCGAACAAATCTGGGTTAAAATTGATTACGTAAACAAAAATGCTTCTTTCTTCAGAAGAGAAGTCACTATTCTCTACTTTGAGCTAACCGATCTGGAGGCTATTTCCCCACTTTACACTCATAAATTCTTGATGTATCTCCCCAGGGATGGTACCCTTCTCCGATATAATTAAAACCATACCTCTCATAATATCCAACATGATCCGTACATAAATACACATTATCAAAACCAGCTGCACCAGCATCTGTTTTAGCCTTTTCCAGTAAAAGAGCCCCGTAGGCGTTTCCTCTATATTCTTCATCAATGAATAAGGCGCAAATCCAGGGATACAAATCCATTCTGCTAATGAAGTCATTTGTAATTAAACCTGCGCCACCAATTATCTCCCCTTCTTCTGTTTCCATCAAATACCATTGCGGAAGAGGTGTTTTCACCTGTAAACCGGATCGGATACAATCCTCATAAATCGCTGGTAATACATCACTCCATTTTGTTTGAAAGTAATGAATCGCTTTGTCAACGTATTCCGGACTCTCTCTTACCGATATAATTTTCAGTATCTCTTCCATTTATTATGGTTCATCCTATCGAAAATAAGTAGGGGAAATCTGCAAATGTTCCATTTCTTTACCTGTCAGCACTTTCGTCCCTGCTAACTGAAATCCCAACTTCAAATACAGTTTTTTCGCCTGAGGATTCTCTTTATCCACCAATAAACCAAGCGTTTCTCCTTTTTCTACGACGTACTCATCGATAAGAAAACGTAAGATCATTGATCCAATTCCTTTTCCCTGCTGACTTGGACTTACTCCTATACAATCAATGTAATACTCACCTTCTTCAGTTTCGTCCTCCAGATGTAATTCTCGGTTGTAGACTTGTTTCAATATCGACATAACCGGTTTTCGCAATTCATGCAGACGGGCTCCATCATAAAGAACAGCCGCAGCTACTACCTTCTTATTTTCATCCTCCACAACCCAGCTATTTTCGTACGAATACTGATTTGCTCTTTCCCGGGTCATACTTCGCAAAAATGCAATTGCTTTTTCATTATTTTCCTCTCCAATAAAACGATAGGTTATATCTCCCATTGCCAGAAAAATACAATCTGCCAGAATCTCTGAATCGTTTGGTGTCGCCTTTCGTATTAACATGATTTATTTTGTTTTGGTAAACCACTAAAAGTCTACTCTTTTTACTACTCTTTTTTGTAATTTTGCTCTAAATTACAGAACATTCTTATTTGTCAAACCTTCTACTATATGAATCATTATCATATTAGCTCTACAATAGTCAAAACTTTTTTATGTATTTTGCTTTATTTGTTTGTTACTTCCGGAACTGTATATGCGCAGGTATTTACTAAAATACTTGCAGGACCAGCAGTTAACGATCATTCACAGTCTTACGGATCCAGCTTTTTTGACTTTGACAATGATGGTGATGTAGATCTATATGTCGCCAATTTCACGAATTCACTAAACCGTTTCTATGAAAATGACGGAAATGGTAATTTTACATTACTAAATAACTCTCTCACGACATCTATATCCGGAAGCTCCCTAGGACACTCATGGATTGACTATGATCTGGATTGTGATTACGATTTATATATTAGTAACGGAGGAGTAGATGGGTCTCAAAATAATCACTTATTTCAAAATACAGGAGATTCATTTGTGCAAGTATTAACGGGCGATGTAGCTTTATCTAATGGAAACTCCCAAACAAGTAACTGGGGAGATTTTGATAACGATGGAGATCTGGATCTATTTGTTGCTAATCTCGGAAATCAGAATAATTTTTTGTTTCAAAATGATGGAGGTGGAAATTTCACAGCCTTAACTTCGACTCCTCCAACAATCTCCGCGGGTGAATCTAATGACGCAAACTGGGTAGACTACGATGGAGATGGAGACCTTGATCTTTTTGTAGCAAATCAATTAAATCAGAATAATTTTTTGTTTCAAAATAACAATGGAACATTTGTACAAATAAATACCGGAATTATTGTCAATGACGGTGGAGAATCTTATGGCAGCGTCTGGGGAGATTACGATAATGATGGAGATCTTGATCTCTATGTATGTAATGCAGTTTGGCAAGCCAATTTTTTGTATAGAAATGATGGAGGTGGAAATTTTACTAAAATAACTTCCGGAAGTATTGTTACAGATGCATTCAACAGTTATGGAGCTTCCTGGATTGATTATGATAACGATGGAGATATTGACTTATTCGTTACGAATATAGGTGGTCAAAATAATTGCCTCTATAGAAATGAAGGAAATTCAATATTTACGAGAATTTTTTCTGGGTCTATTGTCAATGATGGAGGTCATTCAAGAAGCTGTAACTGGGCGGACATAGACAATGATGGTGACCTTGATTGTTATGTAACTAACAGATCCTATTCAAACAATTTTTTATATAGAAATAATATAGGCAGTCTAAATAACTGGATTAACATTCTTCTTGAATCTACCATTTCAAATACAAACTGTATTGGCGCAATAGTAAGAGCTAAAGCAACCATCTATGGTCAACCTACATGGCAAATGAGACATATTTCATCTAAAGCCGGATATTGCGCTCAGGAAAGCCCTAATGTCGAGTTCGGTTTTGGAAATGCAACTATGATAGATTCTATAATTGTAGAATGGCCGACTTCAAATACTATTTGTTATTACACCAATGTCCCAACTAACCAGCATCTTAATTATTCAGAAGACTGCCTAAATACCAACCACATAATTCAGTATGATACTCTTTGTTCAGGTAGTAATGTTATAATTCAACCGGGTAATCAAATTTATCACTGGTTCTCCGACTCTCTCGGAAATAATATTGTGGCAACAGATAGTATGGTGGTACTAGATGATTTTGTTGGTGATACGGTATTTTATTTTAGAGATGCATACTCTCTATGCTCCAGCTCAATACATACTTTGCAAATTTCTTCTATCCAACCTCCTACCATTAATATTGGTACTGATACAACAATCTGTGAAGGACAGCAGATACAACTTAGTTTTTCGGGAGATTATATACATGAATGGATCTGGTCTGACGGGACTAACGGGACTCATATAACTACGTCAAATGACACTTTATATTGGATAACAGCGTCTAATATTTGTGGGCAACATACTGATTCTATAGCTCTTCAATTTGTCCCTTTTCCTCAATTTGAATTAGGTAATGATACAACACTTTGCGACAACGAGCCTATTGTACTCGATGCTACACAAAACGGAAGTATGTCTTATCTGTGGCAGGATGGTTCAACAAACCCTACACTAACTGTTAGCCAAAGCGGGGAGTATTTTGTTCTGGTAGACAATCTGGGATGCAACCACGCTGATACAATACTTATTACTCACATATTATCACCTACAATTTCACTAGGTTCAGATACTTTAATCTGTGAAGGACAGCAGATACAACTTAGTTTTTCGGGAGATTATATACATGAATGGATCTGGTCTGACGGGACTAACGGGACTCATATAACTACGTCAAATGACACTTTATATTGGATAACAGCGTCTAATATTTGTGGGCAACATACTGATTCTATAGCTCTTCAATTTGTCCCTTTTCCTCAATTTGAATTAGGTAATGATACAACACTTTGCGACAACGAGCCTATTGTACTCGATGCTACACAAAACGGAAGTATGTCTTATCTGTGGCAGGATGGTTCAACAAACCCTACACTAACTGTTAGCCAAAGCGGGGAGTATTTTGTTCTGGTAGACAATCTGGGGTGCAACCACGCTGATACTATTTATGTTAGTTATTTTGAAAGTACTGCGGACCTACTAATTCCAGATACAACAATTTGTAATACACATGAGTTTTTATTAGATGTAAACACATCTATATCTGGCAATTATTATTGGAACAATGGAGTAACCGAACCTTCAATAGAAATTCAGGAGTCAGGAATGTACATTATTACCATACAAAATGTATGTGGCTCTTTTACGGATAGTACTAGAATTACAGTTATTGATTGTTCAACTGATTGTGAAATACAAATCCCTAACGTATTTACCCCTAATGATGATCAGAGTAATGACCATTGGTTTATTCAATCCAATTGTATTGACAGGCTCGATTGTACGATTATCAATCGATGGGGTAATATTGTATATCAGTATTCTGACAAAAATGAAATATGGGATGGTAACGATAATTTTGGAACACCAATGACAGAAGGTGTTTATTTTTATTCAATTCATGTAAAACTATACTCAGGGATTGAAAAAGTCTTTCACGGTCCTATTACATTAATCAGAGATTAACTGTAGACTCATTCCTCACATAACTTACTAAAATACTTTTCTCTGGAGAAGGAATTCAAATCGCG